>JBDHSR010000147.1:0-7794 GCA_039808305.1 Gemmobacter sp.
CTCGCGGATGGCGGGGATCGAAATCGGTGCGATTGATCTGCTGATCTATGGCACCACCGTGGCCACCAACGCGCTGCTGGAGCGCAAGGGGGCGAAGGTCGGCCTCCTGGCGACCAAGGGCTTCCGCGATTTGCTGGCGATCCAGCGCGTTACCCGGCTCGACCATTTCGACCTGCACTGGAAGAAGACCCCGGCGCTGGTGGCGCGCCGCCTGCGCCGCGGCGTGGTCGAGCGCGTGCTGTTCGATGGCCGGATCGAGACGCCGCTCGACGAGGCGCAACTGCGCGAGGAGATCGCTTTCCTGCTGAAGGAAGGCGTGGATTCCATCGCGGTCTCCTATCTCTTCTCGTTCATGAATCCCGCGCATGAGCGGCGCACCGGCGAGATCATCGCCGAGATGGCGCCGGGGATGCAGGTCTCGCTCTCGTCGGACGTGCTGCCGAAATGGGGCGAGTTCACCCGTACCAGCACCACGGTGGTGGACGCCCATCTCAAGCCGCTGCTCAACAGCTATCTCAAGCACCTGAACGGCCGCTGCCTCGACGCGGGCGTCAGCCATCTCCAGATCATGCAGTCGAACGGCGGCGCCGCAACCGCGCTGGCTGCGGCGGAAAGCCCGGCCCGGCTGGTGAAATCCGGCCCCGCGGGCGGGGTGATCGCCGCCAGCTATATCGGTCGGCTGACCGGGCAGAAACACGTCATCATCGCCGATATGGGCGGGACCAGCTTCGAGGCGGGCTTCCTGCCGAACTGCACCCCCGGCTTCACCACGCGCGAAGAGCTGGAATACGGCGTGCCGCTGGCGGTGAACATGATCGATGTGCGCGCCATCGGCGCCGGGGGCGGCTCGATCGCCCGGATCGACGAGGCCGGCATCCTGAAGGTCGGGCCGCAGAGTGCCGGCTCGAAACCCGGGCCGGCCTGCTATGGTCTCGGCGGCACCCAGGCGACGATCACCGACGCCAATGTGGTGCTGGGCCGGATGCCCGACGCCTTCCCGTTGGGCGGTTACCTGACGCTGGACCGCGGCCGCGCGCTGAAGGTGCTGGAGCCGCTCGGCGCGACGCTCGGCATGTCGCCCGAGCGGGTGGCGCGCGGCATCATCGAGATCGCGGTCAACAACATGGCCCAGGCGATGCGTCTGGTGACCATCGACCAGGGCCACGATCCGCGCGCGGCGACGCTGGTGCCCTATGGCGGGGCGGGGCCGCTGCACGCCTGCGAACTGGCGCGGGCGCTTCAGATCTCGCGCATCCTGCTGCCGCGCTATCCCGGCGCCTTCTCTGCGCTCGGGGCGCTGATCAGCGACACCCGGTTCGACTATCGCCAGACCTGCCGGATGCTTCTCTCGGCGCTGGATGCCGAGCGCGCGGACAAGGTGTTCCGGGAACTGGAGCAGAAAGCACGTGAGGATTTCGTGAAGGAGGGCTTCGAGACCGCGCCCCTGATCGCCCGCACCATCGAGCTGCGCTATTTCGGGCAGAATTTCGAGCTGGAAGTGCCGGTTCCCGACGGCACCCTGGACCGCGACGCCTTTGCGACCATCATCGACAGCTTCCACGACGAGCATGAGCGCATCTATGGCTACCGCATCCCCGGCGAGGAGATCGAATTCCTCAACCTGAACGTCGCCGCCCGGGCCGGGCAGAAATCGGTCGAACTGCCGAAGATCGGGGCGGGCGGCGAGGCCGTGGCCATCGGAACCGCCCCGGTGATCCTGCCCGGCGAGGACGAACCCACCGAGATCCCGCTCTATCGCCGCGAGACATTCGGGGCCGGCACCACCGTCTCGGGGCCCGCGATCATCGGCCAGATGGATACCACCACGCTGCTGACGCGCGATGCGGCCGCCACGATCGACGACTACGGCAACATGCTGATCGAACTGAAAGGAGGCGCGCAATGAACGCCCATTCCAAGGTTGCTTCCGAAGCGGTGAGCACCGATCCCTTCGTGCTGGAGATCATCCGCAACTATCTGGTGACCACCTGCGAGGAGATGGGCACCGCCATGATGCGGACCAGCTTTTCCCCGATCTTCAACGAGGCGCGCGACTTCATCGTCGTGGTCTTCGACGAGAATGCCGAACTGCTGGCGCAGGTGGATTATGTGCCCGCCATGCTGGGTTCGGCCCGCCATGCGGTGAAGCTTCTGCTGCACGAGATCGGCCTCGAGAACATCGAGGAAGGCGACGTGCTGGTCACCAACGACCCTTACCGCTCGAACAACCACATCCCCGAGCATATCATGGTCAAGCCGGTGTTCCGCGACGGCAGGGTCGTGGGCTATGTCGGTTCGATCGCGCATATGGTCGATGTGGGCGGCACGGTGCCCGCGGCCTTCGGCATCCATGAGAACTGCTTCCAGGAGGGGCTGCGGGTTCCGCCGGTCAAGATCTTCCGCCGCAACAGGCAGGTGGACGACGTGATCAAGATCATGCTGGCCAACACCCGCACGCCGAAATCCTCTTATGGCGATTTCATGGCGATGGTGGGCGCTTTGGGGCGCGGCGAGCAGCGGATCCTCGAGCTGATCGACCGCTACGGCGCCGATGTCTACCGCCAGGCCTGTATCGACATGAAACATGTCTCGGAGCGGCTGATGCGGCGTCAGATCGCCTCCTGGCCGAACGGGGTCTACGAGATCAACGACTGTTTCGAGTCGGATGGCGTGACTCCGAACCGCAACTGGAAGCTCAAGGCGAAGCTGGTGGTGCGCGACGAGGAGCTGATCATCGACTTCACCGGCTCGGACGAGCCGGCGAACGGGTCGATGGCGATGACCTATGGTTCGTCCTCGTCGGCGGGCTACGAGGCGGTGTTCCAGATGGCCGACCGCGACATCCCGATCAACGAGGGCTGC
Source organism: Gemmobacter sp. (assembly GCA_039808305.1). Classification (GTDB taxonomy): domain Bacteria; phylum Pseudomonadota; class Alphaproteobacteria; order Rhodobacterales; family Rhodobacteraceae; genus Gemmobacter. Next base: position 2,863 of record JBDHSR010000147.1, read on the forward strand.
TATCGCTGCATCACCGTGATCTCGCCCTATGGCAGCCTGACCAATATCGACTATCCCCATGCCTCGATGGCGGGGAACTCGGAAGGCCAGCCGGTGGTCATCGACATGCTGCTGCGCGCTTTCGCCCAGTTCTCGGACGAGGCCCCGGCGCCGGACGGCAACAGCCTCGGCCTGATCGCTTTCGGCGGCGTGGACGACCGCACCGGCCTGCCCTTCGCCTTCCTGCAACTGGAAGGCACCGGCTGGGGCGGATCGAAATATGCCGATGGCAACAGCGTGCAATTCTCGAAACTGGGCAATTGCGCCATCCAGCCGATCGAGATCGTCGAGAGCCGCTATCCGATCACCCATCTGGAATTCGAGATGGAGCCGTTCCGCGGCGGTGCGGGCAAGTTCCGTGGAGGCTTCGGCGCGAGGCGGCGTGTCAAGGTCTACGGTAGCGAACTGGTCGCCAGTTCGACCATCAGCCGCGTGGAACAGCCCGCGCCCGGCCTCGCGGGCGGCAGTCCCTCGGCGACGAACATCCTCGCCTTCCGCTCGCCCGGCGACGACAGATGGTTCAGCGCGGTCGAGAAGTTCGGCGTGGTGGCGCCCGGCATGTTCTCGAACGCGCCGCTGAAGACCGACGACGAGGTGCTGGTCATCACCGGCAACGGCGCCGGCTATGGCGATCCGTTCGAACGCGATCCGGCGCTGGTGCTGGCGGACGTTCAGGACGAATTGCTCAGCGGCGAACAGGCGCGCGAGCATTTCGGCGTCGTCATCCTGCCGGACAGTCTGGAAATCGACCAGGCCGCCACGAAAAATCTGCGCATGAAAGGAGCAAGGGCATGAGACCCCTCGAAGTTTACGAACGGCCCCATTGTGCCTGCTGCGGCCAGTTGGTGACCTGGACGGTCACGACCGTCGGGCGGGAGGGGCGCCGGTTGCAGTTCTGTTCCGAGAATTGCGTGAAGGTCTACGACAGCTATCTGGTCCCGGCTTATGGCAAGGATCACGTCCTGACGCTGGACCGGACGGTCTTCGCCCCGGGCTGACCCATAACTCAGCGACGAAAATGCAGGGCTGCGCGCGCGGATGCGGGCGGCCCACCGGGAAACTCATGCCTGCGGAAACGGGAAACATCATGAAATCTGCGCCCCTCTGGCTGTCCGAAATCGAGGGATTGCCCGCGTCCGGCACGCCGCTTCCGGGCGATCTGTCGGTGGATGTCGCGATCATCGGCGGCGGCTTCGTCGGCCTGTGGTCGGCGATCTGGCTGAAATCGCTGGAGCCCTCGCTCCGCGTCGCGGTGCTGGACAAGGGACGGGCCGGTTTCGGCGCCTCGGGGCTCAACGGCGGCTTCGTCATGAGCTGGTGGCCCAAGATCGGCCGTCTCGTGCAGGTGGCGGGCGAGGAGGACGGGCTCTGGCTGGCGGATCAGACCACGCTCAACGTCGACGAGATGCGCGACTTCCTGGCGGCAGAGCAGGTGGATGCGGAATTCGAGCGCGCGGGCTGGATCTGGACCGCGACATCGCCCGCCCATGTCGGGGCCTGGAAGGGGGTGCAGGACAAGACCCGCAGCCTCGGGCGCGGCTCGGTGTTCCAGACGCTCTCGCGCGAGGAAGTGGCGCGACGCACCGGATCGCCGGTGCATATCGCGGGCGTCTGTGAGGAGATCAACGGCAAGGTGCATCCCGGCCGGCTGGGCCATGGCCTCGCGGTGATCGCCGCCCGTCGTGGGGTGGAGCTTTACGAGAATGCCGAGGTCGACGAGATCGTCCCCGGCCTGTCGGTGAAGCTGAAGACAGGCCGCCATACCGTCACCGCCGCCCGCGTCATCATCGCCTCGAACATCGCCGCCGCGCATCTGCGCGAATTGCGCCGCTCGATGGTGCTGGTGACCAGCGCGATGGTGGCCACGGCGCCGATCCCGGACCGGCTGGAGCGGATCGGCTGGACCGGCGGCGAGACGGTGACCGACTCTCAGACGCGGTTGAATTACTATCGCACCACGCGCAGCGGGCGGATCGCCTATGGCATGGGGGTGGCCACGCTGTCCTACGGCAACCGTCTGACCCCAGACGTGTTCTCGGATGAAACCGGCATCCGCATCACCGAGCGGAACTTCCGCCGTGCCTATCCGATGCTGAACGACGTTCCGCTGGAATACGGCTGGTCCGGCCCGATCGACCGAACCTATGACGGGCTGCCGCTGATTGGCCATTTCGGCAATTCGCGTAACATCGTCTATGGCGTCGGCTGGAGCGGCAACGGCGTCGGGCCAAGCCGGATCGGCGCGCGGATCCTCGCCGGACTGGCACTCGAACGTCAGGAGCGCTGGACGCGGAACGCCTTCGTGGATCGCGTGGGGCGGAAATTCCCGCCCGAGCCGATCCGTTACTATGTCGGCTCGACCGTCCGCGCCTCGGTCGCGCGCAAGGACGAATGCGAGATCGAGGGACGGAAGGCGCCGATCTATCACCGGATGCTTGCGAAGCTGGCCCCCGCCGGCACCGAAGACAAGGATTGACGCCATGCTGATCGAGAGAAGCCCGGCCGGGCCGCTGGGGCTGCATGACCCGGATCTGTTCAGGCAACTGGCCTGGGTGGCCGGCGCCTGGGTCGGCGCCGATGACGACGCCACCATCGCGGTGACCGATCCGGCGACCGGCGCCCAGATCGGCTGCGTTCCCGCTCTGGGCGCCGCGGAAACCGCCCGCGCCATCGCCGCGGCCGAGGCCGTCCGGGCCGATTTCGCCGGGCTGACCATCCTCGAGCGCAGCCGGCTCCTGCGCCGCTGGTTCGATCTGATCGTCGCGAATGCCGAGGATCTCGCCCGCATCCTGACGCTGGAACAGGGCAAGCCGCTGGCCGAGGCGCATGCCGAGCTGAGATACGGCGCCGGCTTCGTCGAATGGTTCGCCGAGGAGGCGAAGCGGATCCATGGCGATGTCCATCTGGGCGTGAAACCGGGCGGGCGCAAATTCGTGCTGCGCCAGCCGGTCGGCGTCTCGGCCGCGATCACGCCCTGGAATTTTCCGGTGGCGATGATCACCCGCAAATGCGCTCCCGCGCTGGCGGCGGGCTGTCCGGTGGTGATCAAACCCTCGGAACTGACCCCGTTTTCGGCGCTTGCGCTGGCTGAGCTGGCGCGGCGCGCGGGGTTTCCCGCCGGGGCGATCAACGTGGTCACCGGCCATCCCCAGGAGATCGGCCGCGAACTCACCTCCAACCCCCTGGTGCGCAAGCTGAGCTTCACCGGCTCGACCCCGGTTGGCAAGCTGCTGATCGAACAATGCGCCGCGACGGTGAAGAAAGTCTCGATGGAGCTGGGCGGCAATGCGCCGTTGATCGTCTTCGACGACGCCGATCTGGACGTGGCGGTCCAGGCGATCATCGCCGGCAAGTTCCGCAATTCGGGTCAGGCCTGCATCTCGCCGAACCGGATCTATGTCCAGGACGGGGTTTACGAACGGCTGGCGGAGAAGCTCGCCGCGGCGGTCTCGGCGCTGAAGGTCGGGCGCGGCTTCGACGAGGGGGTGACCCAAGGCCCGCTGATCAACGAGCCGGCGGTGCGGAAGGTCGAGCGCCATCTGGCGGACGCGCTGGCCAAGGGGGCGCAGATCCGTCTCGGCGGTGGGCGGCACGAACTCGGCGGGACGTTCTTCTCTCCGACCGTGTTGACCGGCGTCACCTCTGACATGCTGCTGTGTCACGAGGAGACCTTCGGCCCGGTCGCGCCGCTGATCCGTTTCCGGGACGAGGCCGAGGTGATCGCCGCGGCCAACAACACGCCCTACGGGCTGGCAGCCTATGTCTTCACCGAAGGGCTCGACCGGATGTGGCGGGTGGCCGAGGCGCTGGAAACCGGGATGATCGGCGTCAACGACACGTTGATCTCCAGCGAGATGGCGCCCTTCGGCGGCATCAAGGAATCCGGTCTGGGCCGCGAGGGCTCCTATGAGGGGATCGAGGAATATCTCGAGAAGAAATACATCCTCGTCACCGAGAAATGATCCATCCGCCGCCGCGCGCGGTCGTTCTGAAAGGAAATCCCATGTCCCAGGTCAGGTTCTTCGACCCCGACGATCTGCCGCCGCCGGTGACGGGCGGCCCGGCCCCGGAGATGATCCTCGAGGGCAATCCGGTGTTCCGCACTTGGGAACTGGACCGGGACGAGGCGGGCAACATCACCTCCGGCATCTGGGAGGCGAGCCCCGGCTCCTGGCGGTCGAGGAAGAACGGCGCCTGGGAGCTGGCGGTGATCCTGTCGGGCGAGGCCGAGATCGCCCATCGGGGAGAGCCGCCGCGCCGGCTGCGGGCGGGCGACAGTTTCGTGCTGAAGCCGGATTTCGATGGCACCTGGAAGGTTATCGAGACGGTCCGCAAGGTCTGGGTCATCCGGTCGTGAAGGCGGCCCCTTTTGCTCCGACAAGGGGGCTCGCATGACGATACGGTTGCTTTTCCTGGCCTGCCTGACCAATGCGGCCATGGGGGTCCTCTATGTCTGGGGCCTGTTCCTGCTGCCCCTTGAGGCCGCGCTCGGGGTGTCGCGCTCGACGCTCAGCCTGATCCCGGCCTGCGCGCTGGTGGCCTTTACCCTCGGCATGGTGCTGCACGACCGGCTGCTCGGCGCGCTGGGCTTCAGGCGGTTTTCGCTGCTGGCCTTCGGCCTGGCCGGAGGAGGGCATCTGCTCTTCGCGCTCGGCGGCAATCTCGCCGCCCTTCTCATCGGCTACGGGCTGTCGTTCGGGCTGGGCGCGGGCCTCGGTTACGGACTCGCGCTGGCGCTGGTGACGCGGATGCCGGATCGCGTCCGCAGCCTGGCGATGGGGCTGGCGATGGCCGCTTTCGCCATCAGCGGCGTCGTCCTGTCGAGCCTACTCGCCCAGCCGATCCGGCAGACCGATCCCGCCACGGGCTTTCGGCTGGTCGGCATCGCCATCG
>JBDHSR010000148.1:0-7781 GCA_039808305.1 Gemmobacter sp.
AAGCCGAGCCGCCGGGTGGTGGAGGCCGGGATCGACGCGCTGCGCGCGATCTGGCACCGCGGCGCGGTGGATGCCGATGGCAAGACCGGCGACGGGGCGGGCATCCATGTGCAGATCCCGGTGAAGTTCTTCTACGATCAGGTCCGCCGTACCGGGCACGAACCCGATGCGAAGAAGCTGATCGCGGTGGGCCAGGTCTTCCTGCCGCGCACCGATTTCGCCGCGCAGGAACGCTGCCGCACCATCGTCGAGACCGAGGTGCTGCGGATGGGCCATTACATCTACGGCTGGCGGCATGTGCCGGTGGATACCTCGGTGCTGGGCGACAAGGCCAATGCGACGCGGCCCGAGATCGAGCAGATCCTGATCCGCTGCGAGAAGGACATCGACCACGAGCAGTTCGAACGCGAACTCTACATCATCCGCCGCCGGATCGAGAAGGCGGCGACCGCCGCCGGCATCGCCGGCTGCTACCTGTGCAGCCTGTCCTGCCGGTCGATCATCTACAAGGGGATGATGCTGGCCGAGCAGGTCAGCGTCTTCTATCCCGACCTTCAGGACGACCGCTTCGAATCGACCTTCGCGATCTATCACCAGCGCTATTCCACCAATACCTTCCCGCAATGGTGGCTGGCGCAGCCCTTCCGCATGTTGGCCCATAACGGCGAGATCAACACGCTGAAGGGCAACATGAACTGGATGCGCAGCCACGAGATCCGCATGTCCTCCGACGCCTTCGGCGAGATGGCCGAGGACATCAAGCCGATCATCCCCGGCGGCACCTCCGATTCTGGCGCGCTCGACGCGGTGTTCGAGGTTCTGGTGCGCTCCGGCCGCTCGGCGCCGATGGCGAAGACGATGCTGGTGCCGGAGGCGTGGAGCAAATCCACCACCGACATGCCGCAGGCCTGGGCGGACATGTATGCCTATTGCAACGCGGTGATGGAGCCGTGGGACGGCCCGGCGGCGCTGGCGATGACCGATGGCCGTTGGGTCTGCGGCGGGCTGGACCGCAACGGGCTGCGCCCGATGCGCTATGTCGTCACCGGCGACGGGCTCTTGATCGCGGGGTCGGAGGCCGGCATGGTGCCGGTGGACGAGACCACCATCCGCGAGAAGGGCGCGCTCGGGCCGGGGCAGATGATCGCGGTCGACACGCGCGAGGGCAAGCTCTACCACGACGCGGCGATCAAGAACAAACTCGCCGCCGCCCAGCCCTATGGCGAATGGATCGAGAAGGTCGTGGACCTGAACTCCATGCTGCGCGACATCCCCGAGGCGCAGACCTTCGCGGGGGCCGAGCTGCGCCAGCGCCAGATCGCCGCCGGCTATTCGGTGGAGGAGCTGGAGCAGGTGCTGGCCCCGATGGCCGAGGACGGCAAGGAGATGATCGCCTCGATGGGCGACGACACGCCGGTCGCGGTTCTGTCGAAGCAATACCGCCCGCTGAGCCATTTCTTCCGGCAGAACTTCAGCCAGGTCACCAACCCGCCCATCGACAGCTTGCGCGAGACGCGGGTGATGAGCCTCAAGACCCGCTTCGGCAACCTCAAGAACGTGCTGGACGAGAACAGCAGCCAGACCGAGATCCTCGTGCTGGAAAGCCCGTTCATCGCCAATGCCGAATACCGCGCCATGCTGAAGCAGTTCGGCGACCAGGTGGCGGTGATCGACTGCACCTTCCCGGCGGACGCCGACCAGGAGGCGCTGCGGCTGGGGCTGGAGCGTATCCGGTCGGAGGCCGAGGACGCGGTGCGCTCGGGCGCCGCGCATCTTGTCCTGACCGACGAGCATCAGGGGCCGGACCGCATCGCCATGCCGATGATCCTCGCCACCTCGGCGGTGCATAGCTGGCTGACCCGCAAGGGGCTGCGCACCTTCACCTCGCTCAATGTGCGGGCGGCGGAATGTATCGACCCGCATTATGTGGCGGTGCTGATCGGCTGCGGCGCGACCACGGTGAACCCCTATCTGGCGCAGGACAGCATCGCCGACCGTATCGAGCGCGGGTTGCTGGAAGGCAGCCTCGTCGATGCGATGCGCCGCTACCGCGACGCCATCGACGCGGGGCTGCTGAAGATCATGGCGAAGATGGGGATCTCGGTCGTCTCCTCCTATCGCGGCGGGCTGAACTTCGAGGCGGTGGGGCTGTCGCGCGCCATGGTCGCCGAATATTTCCCGGGAATGCAGAGCCGCATCTCGGGCATCGGCCTGCACGGCATCCAGCACAAGCTGGAGGAGATCCACGCGAAGGGCTGGCGCGGCGGCAGCGACGTGCTGCCCATCGGCGGCTTCTACAAGGCGCGCCGCACCGGCGAGAAACACGCTTGGGAAGCGCAGACCATGCACATGCTGCAAGCGGCCTGCGACCGGGCGTCCTACGACATCTGGAAGCAATACAGCGCCGCGATGCGGGCCAATCCGCCGATCCATATCCGCGACCTGCTGGACATCAAGCCGCTCGGCAAGCCGGTGCCCATCGAGGAGGTCGAGTCGATCACCTCGATCCGCAAGCGCTTCGTGACGCCCGGCATGTCGCTCGGCGCGCTGTCGCCCGAGGCGCATATGACGCTGAACATCGCGATGAACCGGATCGGCGCCAAGTCCGACTCGGGCGAGGGCGGCGAGGATCCGGCGCATCAGCACCCCTTCCCCAATGGCGACAACCCCTGCGCCAAGATCAAGCAGGTGGCCTCCGGCCGGTTCGGGGTGACGGCGGAATATCTCAACGCCTGCGAGGAGCTGGAGATCAAGGTGGCCCAGGGCGCCAAGCCCGGCGAGGGCGGCCAGCTTCCCGGCATGAAGGTGACGGAACTGATCGCCCGGCTGCGCCACTCCACCAAGGGCGTGACGCTGATCTCGCCGCCGCCGCATCACGACATCTATTCCATCGAGGATCTGGCGCAGCTCATCTACGACCTGAAACAGATCAACCCGCGCTGCAAGGTGACGGTGAAGCTGGTCTCGGCCTCCGGGGTCGGCACCATCGCGGCGGGGGTGGCCAAGGCCAAGGCCGACATCATCCTCGTCTCGGGGCATAATGGCGGCACCGGCGCCTCGCCCGGCACCTCGATCAAATATGCCGGCCTGCCCTGGGAGATGGGCCTGACCGAGGCGCATCAGGTGCTGACCATGAACAACCTGCGCGAGCGGGTGACGCTGCGCACCGATGGCGGCCTGCGCACCGGGCGCGACGTGGTGATCGCCGCCATGCTCGGCGCCGAGGAATACGGCATCGGCACCGCCGCGCTGATCGCCATGGGCTGCATCATGGTGCGGCAATGCCAGTCGAACACCTGCCCCGTCGGCGTCTGCACCCAGAACCCCGACCTGCGCAAGAAGTTCACCGGCTCGGCCGACAAGGTGGTGAACCTCATCACCTTCTACGCCCAGGAGGTGCGCGAGATCCTGGCCTCCATCGGCGCGCGCTCGATGGACGAGATCATCGGCCGGCCCGACCTGCTCAATCAGGTCAGCCGCGGCCATGCCGATCTCGATGACCTCGACCTCAATCCGCTGCTCATCACCGTGGACGGGGCGAACCGCATCACCTACGACCGCTCGAAACCGCGCAACGCGGTGCCCGACACGCTCGACGCCGAGATCGTCAAGGACGGCGCGCGCTTCTTCGAGGATGGCGAGAAGATGCAGCTGTCCTATGCGGTCAGGAACACGCTGCGCACCATCGGCACCCGCTCGTCCAGCCATATCGTGCGCAAGTTCGGGATGCGCAACAACCTGCAACCCGACCATCTGACGGTGAAGCTTTCGGGCAATGCCGGGCAGTCGCTGGGCGCCTTCGCGGTGAACGGGCTGAAGATCGAGGTGCAGGGCGACGCCAACGATTACGTCGCCAAGGGGCTGTCGGGCGGCACGGTGGTGGTGCGGCCGCAGATGTCCTCGCCGCTGGTGGCCGACCAGAACACCATCATCGGCAATACCGTGCTTTACGGCGCGACCGACGGCTTCCTGTTCGCGGCGGGCCGCGCGGGCGAGCGTTTCGGCGTGCGCAACTCCGGCGCCACGGTGGTGGTGGAGGGCTGCGGCTCCAACGGCTGCGAATACATGACCGGCGGCGTCGCGGTGATCCTTGGCCGGATCGGTGCGAATTTCGGCGCGGGGATGACCGGCGGGATGGCCTATCTCTACGATCCCGATGGCGTGGCCGAGGATTTCATGAACCTCGAAAGCCTCGTCACCTGCGCCGTGAGCCACCCGCATTGGGAGGCGCAACTGAAGGCGCTGGTCGAACGCCACGCCGCCGAGACCGGCAGCCAGAAGGCGCAGCGCATCCTGTCGAACTGGCAGGCGGAGCGGGCGAACTTCCTTCAGGTCTGCCCGAAGGAGATGCTGGTGCATCTGCCGCATCCGCTGTCGGACGAGGCGGCGAAGATGCCGGCGGAGTGATCCGGCGGTTCCTCTGAAGGCGGTCCCCGCTCCGGCGGCGGGGCCGCTTCGCGCCGGATCGGGGCGCCGGCTTGCGGAGGCCGGGCCGCGCGCCCGGGACACCGCATCGGCTTGACCGCCGGCGCGGCTTCATGGTTTCTGGGCGGCATGGCGAAATCCACCCGCAAGAAGACCCCGGACCCCGCCCCCCCGGCGGAGGAGGCGCCCGGCCTGCGCGCCCGGCTGCGGCGCTGGCTGCCCTGGGCGGCGGCGGCGCCCTTCGGCCTCGTGCTGCTGCTGATCCTGATCTATGCCATCCTGCCGGTGCCGACCAATATCTACCAGATGCAGGAGGGCGCGCGCCTCGGCGGGCTGGAACGGGACTGGGTGCCGATGGAGGAGATCGCGCCGGTGATGGCGCGCTCGGCCGTGGCGGCGGAGGACGCGAATTTCTGCCTGCATTGGGGCTTCGACATGCGGGCGATCCGCGCCGCGCTGGACGAGGGGCGCGGGCGCGGCGCCTCGACCATCAGCCAGCAGGTCGTGAAGAACGTCTTCCTCTGGCATGGCCGCACCTGGCTGCGCAAGGCGCTGGAGGCGGTGCTGACCCCGCCGGTCGAACTGGTCTGGAGCAAGCGCCGCATCCTGGAGGTCTATCTCAACGTCGCGGAATTCGGCGAGGGGATCTTCGGCGTCGAGGCGGCGGCGCAGCATTATTTCGGGATCCGCGCCGCCGAGCTGACGCCGGTGCAGGCGGCGCGGCTGGCCGCCGTGCTGCCCGACCCCAAGGCGCGCAACCCCGCCAAGCCCGGCCCGCTGGTGCGCAAGCGCAGCGCGCAGATCCTGTCGGGCGCCGAGACGATCCGCGCCGACGGCCGCGCCGCCTGTTTCGAGGAATGAGGCCGGCGGATCGGCGGCATTTGGCTCGCCCCGGCCCGCGATCCCGGCCGTTCGGGATTGCAACCTGCCTGGCTTCGCGGCAATGAAGGCAAAGCCCGCCGCCCTGTCCAGTGGAAAGCTGCCCGACGATGAACCGCCTCTATCACGTTCCCCTCTCGCCCTTCTGCCGCAAGGTGCGGCTGACGCTCAAGGAGAAGCGGATCGAGGTGGAGCTGGTCGAGGAGCGCTATTGGGAACAGTCGCCCGATTTCCTGCGCCGCAACCCGGCGGGCAAGGTGCCGGTGCTGCGGATGGACGGCCGGCTGATGAGCGAGAGCCAGGCGATCTGCGAATGGCTGGAGGAGGCCTATCCCACCCCCGCCCTGATGCCGCGCGACCTGGATGCCCGTTACGAGGTGCGCCGGCTCTGCAACTGGTTCGACGACAAGTTCCATGACGAGGTGACCTCGAAACTGCTCTACGAGCGGGTGAACCGCAAGGTGCAGGGCACCGGCTATCCCGACAGCCGCAACGTGAAATCCGGCGCGACGCGGATCAAGTATCACCTCGACTACATGGCCTGGCTGCTGGACCAGCGGCGCTGGCTGGCCGGCGACAGCATGACGCTGGCCGATTTCACCGCCGCCGCGCATCTGAGCTGCCTCGACTATATCTCGGACGTGGATTGGGACCGGCATGCGGTGGTGAAGGACTGGTATGTGAAGCTGAAGTCGCGGCCCTGTTTCAAGGATCTGCTGCGCGACCAGATTCCGGGTTTCCAGCCGCCGTCGCATTATGCCGATCTGGATTTCTGACCGGCGCGCGCCGGGGGGCCAGCCCCCCGGACCCCCCGGAGTATTTGGGCAAAGAGCAAGGACATGGAGCCTTCCGCGCTGAAGAGGCGGCTGGTCGCGCAGGCCCTGGAGGAGGGATTCTCCAAGCTGGGCGTCTGCGCGCCCGATGCGGTGCCGGAGACGGCGGCGCGGCTGCGGGCCTTTCTGGAGGCCGGGCGGCACGGGCAGATGGGCTGGATGGCCGAGCGCGAGGGCTGGCGCGGCTCCGCCGCCGCGCTCTGGCCCGAGGCGCGGTCGGTCATCATGCTGGCCGAGGTCTATACGCCGGATCACGATCCGATGGAGGCGGTGCGCCAGCCCGGGCGCGCGGCGGTCAGCGTCTATGCGCAGGGCAAGGATTATCATGACCTCGTGAAGCGGCGGCTGAAGCGGCTGGGGCGCTGGCTGCTGGACCAGGTGCCGGCGGGGGAGGGGATCAAGGTCTTCGTCGACACCGCGCCGGTGATGGAGAAGCCGCTGGCGCAGGCGGCGGGCCTCGGCTGGCAGGGCAAGCATACCAACCTGCTGGCGCGGGATCTGGGAAGCTGGTTCTTCCTCGGCGCGATCTTCACCACGCTCGACCTGCCGAAGGACGCGGCGGAGGTCAGCCATTGCGGCTCCTGCCGGGCCTGTCTGGACGCCTGCCCGACCGGGGCGTTTCCGGCGCCCTACCAGCTCGACGCGCGGCGCTGCATCTCCTACCTCACCATCGAGCACAAGGGGCCGGTGGAGCCGGAGCTGCGGGCGCGGCTGGGCAACCGGATCTATGGCTGCGACGATTGCCTGGCGGCCTGTCCCTGGAACAAGTTCGCGCAGGCGGCGAAGGAGATCGGCTACCAGCCGAGGGTCGGCGCGCCGGAGCTGCGCGACCTCGCGGGGCTGGACGATGCCGGCTTTCGGGCGCGCTTCGCCGGCAGCCCGGTGAAGCGGATCGGGCGGGACCGTTTCGTGCGCAACGTGCTTTACGCCATCGGCAATTCCGGTCTGCCGGAGTTGCGCGCGGTGGCCGCCGGATTGTGCGACGACCCCGATCCGGCGGTGGCGGATGCCGCGCGATGGGCGGTTCTGCGTTTGGACCCCGCTGTATCCGGGGAATAGGCGGGGCTGTCTGGAAGGGGCCATGTTGCGGGTCGCCGGTCCGAGGCGGGCCTCGCGCGGGGGGTGCGGATCGAAACGCGGCAGGGGGTGGTATCCGCCGGATCGAGGATGGGTCGCTCCTGTGCGGGAGCGTGGATCGAAACCAGCGCCTCCACCTGCTGGATGATCAGCAGCTTGGCGTCGCTCCCATGCGGGAGCGTGGATCGAAACTCGGATGCCGGCGGGACCGGGCGGTCCTACCACGCCGTCGCTCCCATGCGGGAACGTGGATTGAAACCGCCTCGTCGGCCTCTGCGTGAGCGTAAATCCGGGTCGCTCCCATGCGGGAGTGTGGGTCGAAACTGACGAAGGCGTGGGCTTTCTTGGTCGAAAGGCTGTCACTCCCATGCGGAGGTGCTGATCGAACCACCCTCCACCTGCGCCGAATGATGCGGCCGGTGTGTCGGCTCCGTTGCGGCGGCATGGGGCGCGCCCGTCGGTCGACAGCGCCATGCCGCCGCCCTCCGGAGGCCGATGCGACGGGGTGGCGTCGGGCGGGGAAATGGCTTATTCCGCGCCCGTCACCCCTCGGACGGAGCTTGCCCA
>JBDHSR010000149.1:0-7764 GCA_039808305.1 Gemmobacter sp.
CCCTCGCCTTCCTGCGCCTGCGCTACGGGTCCTGCCCGAAACCCCGGAGACCCCCTCCATCCCCCGGGGCCTGCCGGGCCGGATGGTCCATGCAGGAACTACCGGCCCCGCCCGCACCGCCGCCCGGATCGGGTTCCGCCTTTCCCAAAAACCGGCAGCCGTCCTCGTTGCCTTGATCGCCGCGATGCGTCAGCCTGCGTCCTGTCCCGCATCGTCGTGAAACCGCGCCGGGACAGGGCGAAAGCGGACCGGCGTCGGGCCGCCGTTTCCCGGCAAGGGCCGCAACCGCGATGCGAGGGGGCATGGAACAGTACGACTATGTGATCGTGGGGGCGGGATCGGCGGGCTGCGTGCTGGCGAACCGGCTGTCCGCCGACGGCAGGAACAGGGTGCTTCTGCTCGAAGCCGGCAAGCGCGACAACTACCACTGGATCCATATCCCGGTCGGCTATCTCTATTGCATCGGCAATCCGCGCACCGACTGGATGTTCCGGATCGAGGGCGAACCCGGTTTGAACGGGCGCAGCCTGTCCTATCCGCGCGGCAAGGTTCTGGGCGGCTGCTCCTCGATCAACGGCATGATCTACATGCGGGGGCAGGCGGCCGATTATGACGGCTGGCGGCAGCTCGGCTGCACCGGCTGGAGCTGGGACGACGTGCTCCCCATCTTCAGGCAGCACGAGGACCATTACCGGGGCGCGTCGGAATTCCACGGCGCCGGCGGCGAATGGCGCGTCGAGCAGGCGCGGGTCAGGTGGAAGATCCTCGATGCCTTCCTGGATGCCGCCGAACAGGCGGGCATTCCCAGGACAGCCGATTTCAATCGCGGCAGCAACGAGGGCGGCGGCTATTTCGATGTGAACCAGCGCTCGGGCATCCGCTGGAACACCTCCAAGGCTTTTCTGCGGCCGGTGATGAACCGGCCCAATCTCAGGATCATGACCGAGGCGCAGGTCGAGCGGCTCGTGATCGAGCGGGGCGAGGTCACCGGCCTGCGGATCCTGCACAAGGGCCGCAGCCTCCGGGTCGGGGCGGGCGAGACGATCCTCGCCGCCGGCGCGATCGGCTCGCCGCATGTTCTGGAGCTTTCCGGGCTGGGACGCGCCGATGTCTTGCAGGCGGCCGGCATCCCGGTGGTGAAGGATGTGGCAGCCGTGGGCGAGAACCTTCAGGACCACCTGCAACTGCGCATGATCTACCGGATCAGCGGCGCGCCCACGCTGAACGAACAGGCCTCCAGCCTGCGGGGCAAGGCGGCCATCGCGCTGGAATACGCCCTCCGGCGCTCGGGGCCGATGTCGATGGCGCCCAGCCAGGTCGGCATCTTCACCCGCTCCAGGCCCGAAAAGGCGACGCCGGATCTGCAATATCACGTCCAGCCCGTCAGCCTGGACAGGTTCGGCGACCCGGTTCACGGCTTCCCGGCGATCACCGCCAGCGTGTGCAACCTGCGCCCCGAGAGCCGGGGTTCGACCCATGCGACAAGCGCCGACTGCCGGACGGCGCCGGCGATCCGGCCCAACTATCTTGCCACCGAAGCCGATCTGGAAACCGCGGTCGCCGCCCTGCGCCTCACCCGGCGGATCGCGGCCCAGCCGGCGTTCCGCCGATACGATCCGCAGGAATACCGGCCCGGCGCGATGCTGCAAACCGACGAGGATCTGCGCAACGCGGCCCGCGACATCGGGACCACCATCTTCCATCCGTCGGGCACCTGCCGGATGGGCGCGGACGAGGCGGCCGTGGTCGACCCCCGGCTCCGCTTCCGCGGGATCGGGCGGCTGCGGATCGCCGACGCGTCGATCATGCCCCGCATCGTCAGCGGGAACACCAATTCGCCCACCCTCATGATCGCGGAGAAGGCGGCGCAGATGATCCTGGAGGACGCGCGCGGATAACCCCGGCGGATCGGGCCCCCGCCCGGGCGAGCGGTCCCGGAAGGCACAATCGCATCCGGCGCTCCGGCGCGCGCACCGCCGGCAGGCGCCTGCCCTCCGAGACCGCCGGAGCGGAGCGCACCGTCCGGCTTGTTTCCGGGACATCCTTCGCCGGCGGCCAGAAGCGGTCGCGACGGCATCGGCCTCCGGCCCTTCCTTTCCCGCCGCCGGATGGGCCAAGGACGCCGCCGCGCCCGAATTCCGCCGCATCCGGCGGCTAGGCAGGGCCGTCGAAAGGGAGGCGCCATGCTGTTCGTTGCCGGTTATCTTCTGCTGATCAACCTGTTGACCGGGCTGCTTTTCCTCCACGACACGCGGCGGGCCGAGCGGGGGGAATCGCGCCTGCGCGAGGTGACGCTGCTGCGGCTGGCGCTGCTGGGCGGCTGGCCGGCCGCCAAGCTGATGCAGCGGCTGATGCGGCACAAGACGCGCGAGCAGCCCTTCGCGCGCCTGCTGAACATGATCCCGCTGTTCCATGCCGGGCTGCTCGGCCTTGGCGCGGCCATCGCCTTCTGGTCCGCCGCCTCGATACCGGAGGCGCGGGACATGCTGTTCGCGGCCATGCCCGACACATCCTTCGCCGCGCCGGCGGAAAGCGGCGCATCCGAGGCGGTCGTCCGCCGCCGGGCGGAGGGGCCGCGCTGGATCACGGTTGGGGAATAGGGCGATTCGGGTTATCCTTCGCCCCGAAGAACCGAAGGAGGCATCCATGAGCCGTCATCTGGCCGACAAGCGCAAGCCCTCGAACGGGGGGCGCGTGAAGCAGTTCCTGCGCATCGGGCACGAGAGCAGCAGCAGGATCTGGGACATGCTCCGCCAACGCCCGGCCGGTGCCCCCGCCGCCAATCGCCGCGCGGCGGAATTCCTGCGCATCGCGCGCGGCCGGCAGGTCTGAACACCGGCAGGCCCGGCGCCTTGCGGAGCCGGGCCTGCCTTGCTTTGCCGATCTCCCCCGGAGGGGTGGCCGGGCGGGCGCCATCGGTTCGGGCCCGGCCGGCGAGGTGTAAAACCTGCGCAGGCTTACGCGCGCACCAGCTTTTCGTAATCGGTGGCGATCTCGCGGGTCAGCGCGCCCACCTCGAACGTATAATCGCCGATCTGGCCCACCGGGGTGACCTCGGCGGCGGTGCCGGTCAGCCAGCACTGTTCGAAGCCCTCCAGCTCCGACGCCTCGATATGGCGCTCATGCACCGTCACGCCCTTGGCGCGCAGCATGCCGATGACGGTCTGCCGGGTGATGCCGTTCAGGATGCAGTCCGGCAGCGGCGTATGCACCTCGCCGTTCTTCACGAAGAAGATGTTGGCCCCGGTCGCCTCGGCCACATAGCCGCGATAGTCGAACATCATCGCGTCGGAGCAGCCCTTGGCCTGCGCCGCGTGTTTCGACATGGTGCAGATCATGTAGAGACCCGCCGCCTTGGCCGCCGAGGGGATGGTTTCCGGCGAGGGCCGCTTCCATTTCGAGATGTCGAGCTTCGCGCCCTTGAACTTGGCGTCGCCGTAATAGGCGCCCCAGGTCCAGCAGGCGATGGCCAGCCGCACCGGATTGCCCAGCGAGGCGACCCCCATCTCCTCGCCCGCGCCACGGAAGGCCACGGCGCGCACATAGGCGTCGGTCAGCCCGTTCGCCGCCAGAACCGCGTCCTTCGCCGCGTCGATCTGCGCGACGGTATAGGGGATCGGCATGTCGAGCAGCTCGCCCGATTTCAGCAGGCGCTGCGAATGTTCGGTCGACTTGAAGATCCTGCCATTGTAGCAGCGTTCCCCTTCGAACACCGAAGAGGCGTAATGCAGCGCATGGGTCAGGATGTGGACCTTGGCCTCGCGCCAGTCCACCAGCGTGCCATCCATCCAGATCTTGCCGTCGCGGTCGTCATATCCAGCCATGAGAGTCTCCTGGGCATTTACGAAAGTTGCGCAAGAAAGGTCCGATCCGGGCATGAAGTTGCGCAAAATCCCGGCTTCGCTAACATTTGCGTCTTGGAAAGTCAACAAGGCTGACGTAAATTCACGGCATGTTCAGGGAGGCGGTCATGCGTGAGCCGGGCGCGGGCGGGGAAAGCCTGCTGTTTCTCACCGACGAGCAGTTGCGCAAGGGGATCGAGGCGATGTTCTTCGCCTATCGCGGCTTCACCGCCGATCCCGACCGGATTCTCGACGGGCTGGACTATGGCCGGGCGCATCACCGGGCGATCCATTTCATCCACCGCTCGCCGGGGACCACGGTGAACAACCTGCTGTCGATACTCGGCGTGACCAAGCAGAGCCTGAACCGGGTCCTGCGCACGCTGATCGAGGACGGGCTGGTGGAAAGCCGGGTCGGCACGCAGGACAAGCGCGAGCGCCACCTGTTCCTGACTGCGAAAGGGGCGGAGCTGGAGCGGCAACTGTCCGACGCGCAACGGGCGCGGATGCGCGCGGCCTATCGCGCGGCGGGGCCGGCCGCCGTGCAGGGCTTCCGGCAGGTGCTGGAGGCGATGATGGATCCCGACCTGCGCCGGCAATACCAGACCCTGAAGGAGGGCGGGGCATGAGCGAGCCTCAGGCGCATCTGCTGGTCGTCGACGATGACGAGCGTATCCGGGGGCTTTTGCAGAAGTTCCTGATCCGCAACGGCTTTCTGGTCACCGGCGCGCGGGACGCGGCGCAGGCGCGGCGGCTGCTGGCGGGGCTCGAATTCGACATGATCGTGCTCGACGTGATGATGCCGGGCGAGAACGGCATCGCGCTGACCCGCGACCTTCGGGCGAAATCGGCGGTGCCGATCCTGCTGCTGACCGCCAAGGGCGAGACCGCCAACCGCATCGAGGGGCTGGAGGCCGGGGCCGACGACTATCTGGTGAAGCCGTTCGAGCCGAAGGAGCTTTTGCTGCGCATCAACGCCATCCTGCGGCGGGTGCCGGCGGCGCGGCCCGAGGCGGCGGGGCCGAAGGTGCTGCATCTGGGCGATGTGCGCTATGACCTGGAGCGGGGCGAGCTGTGGCGCGGCACCGAGCCGGTGCGGCTGACCGCGACCGAGGCGCAGCTCATGCGCATCTTCGCCGCCCGGCCGGGCGAGGCGGTGAGCCGCGAGATGCTGGTGGGCGATCTCGACCATGCCGAGGCCGAGGGCGACAAGGCGCAGGAACGCGCGGTGGACGTGCAGATCACCCGGCTGCGCCGCAAGATCGAGGCCGATCCGAAACAGCCGCGCTACCTCCAGACGGTGCGCGGCTCGGGCTACATGCTCCAGCCGGATTGAGACCGGCGGCGCCGGCCCCGACACCCGCCCCCGCATCGGGAATATTCCCCTCGCGGGCGGCGGGCGGGATGGCAAAATCCCCTCTTTCTCCGCAGGGTTTTGGAATCGCCCCGGGGGCGGCTTTCGCCTAGCATAATCACGACAACATAAATCGTTTTTATCCGCGAAACCCACGTCCGCCTTCCGGCCTCCACCCCGCCGGCGGAGCCGGGCCGCCCAGAAACGGAACGATCCGATGACCGACCCGCTGAAGCGCGCCGATCCGGCGCCGGGATCGCCGGCGCGCGGCCGCACCGCCTCCGGCGAGGGCGCGCCGCGCCATCGCCTGCCCATCCCCCATGCCGCGCGGGGCCTCCGGCCCGGCGCCCAACCGCCCGGAGCCGCCGAATGACCGCCCTGCCCTCTCCCGACATCTTCTGGTTCCTGCCGAGCTCGGGCGATACCCGATACCTCGGCACCTCGGATTCCGGCCGCGCGCCGACGCTCGACTACCTGCGCGACATCGCCGTGACGGCGGACCGGCTGGGCTATGACGGCCTGCTGATCCCGACCGGCGCCTCCTGCCAGGACCCCTGGGTCGTCGCCGCGAGCCTCGTCCATGCGACGCGGCGCATCAGGCTGCTGGTGGCGCTGCGCACCTCGATCTCCGGCCCCACCGCCTCCGCCCGGCAGGCGGCGACGCTGGATCAGGCGCTGGGCGGGCGGCTCTTGCTGAACGTGGTGCCCGGCGGTGACGCGGCCGAGCTTGCCGCCGATGGCGTGTTCCTCAGCCATGACGGCCGATACGAGAATGCCGACGAGTTCCTGACGGTCTGGCGCCGGCTGCTGTCGGGCGAGACGGTGGATTTCGAGGGGCGCCATATCAAGGTGCGGGGCGCGCGGAACTTCCACCCGGCGGCGCAGCGCCCCTATCCGCCGCTCTATTTCGGCGGCTCCTCCCCCGCCGCGCACGAGCTCGCCGCGAAACATGTCGACGCCTACCTGACCTGGGGCGAGCCGCCGGCGCAGGTGGCCGAAAAGATCGCCGATGTCCGCGCCCGCGCCGCCCGCCATGGCCGGTCGCCGCGCTTTGGCGTGCGGCTGCATGTCATCGCACGCGAGACCGAAGCGGAAGCCTGGGCCGAAGCCGACCGCCTGATCTCCCGCCTGACCGATGCCGAGATCGCGGCGGCACAGGCCGGTTACGCGCAGATGGATTCGGTCGGCCAGGCGCGGATGGCCGCGCTGCATGGCGGGCGGCGCAACAATCTGGTGATCGGGCCGAACCTCTGGGCCGGCGTCGGCCTGGTTCGCGGCGGCGCCGGCACGGCGCTGGTGGGCGCGCCCGAACAGATCGCCGCGCGGCTGCGGGAATACCAGGCGCTCGGCGTCGATACCTTCGTGCTGTCGGGCTATCCGCATCTGGAGGAAAGCATCCGCTTCGCCGAGCTGGTCTTCCCGCTTCTCGGCAAGGCGCCGGTGACGCTGCGCGACAGCCGCCAGACCGGCGGCGCCTTCGACATGCGCCAACAGGTTTCCGCAAGCTGAGAAAGACCCATGAAGATCATAGACATGCGCTGCCGCCCGGCCTATCTGCACGATTTCTTCGGCAAGACCCCGGGCACCGCGGATTACGAGGTGGTGAAATGGCTCAACACCCGCGTCGGCACGCGCGGCGACCCCGAGCATTTCGCCCGCTCCGCCACGCCCGAGGGCTTTCTGGCCGAGGTGGCCGGGGCCGGGCTCACGAAGGCCGTGGTGGTCGGGCGCCACACGCCCGCGCAGCACCTGCCCAATGACGTGATCCATGGTATCGTCGGCGCCTCGCCGCTGCTCGAAGGCATCGGTTCGGTCGACATCGCGTCGCAGGGCCGCCAGACCGCGCTGGACGAGGCGGAGCGCGCCATCCTGACGCTCGGCCTGAAGGGCATCGACGTGGAGCCGGGCTTCGGCGCGCCGTTCCGCCATCCCGACGATCCGGTGTTCTTCCCGCTTTACGAGCTGCTGCAAGGTCTCGACGTGCCGCTCTGCCTGATGAGCGGCCCGACGACGCCCGATCCGCGCTTCAACGACCCGGCGCCGGTGGCCAATGTGGCGCGCGCCTTTCCCCGGCTCAGGATCGCGGTCTATCATGGTTTCTGGCCGAATGTCGCCGGTATCCTCGGCGTGGCGTTCCGGCACGAGAACGTGTTCCTGATCCCCGACATGTATCTGTTCCAACCGGGCGGCCGGCTCTACATCGAAGCCGCGAACGGCTTTCTGGCCGGGCAGTTGCTGTTCGGCTCCTCCTACCCGTTCCGGCCGATCCGGCAGAGCGTCGAGGATCTGCTGGAGCTCGGCCTTAGGGACGGCGTGCTGGAGCAGGTGCTGCACGACAACGCGGCGCGGCTGCTCGGGCTGTGAGGGGCGGGCCGCATGGAAAAGGGCCGGGGAGCGATCCCCGGCCCTTTCCGCATGGCGCGGGCTGCACCCCGCGCCTGCCGCGCCCGCAACCGGCGGACCGCGGCATCCCCCGTCGCCTGCACGAGGCCCAGCAGGACGACGAGGATCACGATCACCGCGACCCTCACGGTGGTATCGAAGCCCTGGTATCCGTAGCGGATCGCC
>JBDHSR010000150.1:0-7743 GCA_039808305.1 Gemmobacter sp.
ATCTGAACCGAAATAATCTTACCGATCACGCGGCCATCGAACTCCCCATCCAGCATCTTCCGCCACCCGGTCCCGACCACGACTTGGCGACCCTCGGCCCAGATGTAGGTTCCATCGCTGAGGAGATAGCACCAAGCGTGGACGATGCGCTTCGCAGGATGGCAAAGCGCTAGCACACCAGGGACTGCTGCTAGCGGTGACAGGAATGGCACATTTTTCGAAGCAGCCGATGCTTCTTGCGCCGCAAGAGCAGCTGGAGCACCGATTGTGGCCAGTACCGCCGGCGCGCCAGCCAGAAGGTCGCGACGTTTCATCCCAGTTCCCCCTTCGGCAGGTTGACCGCATCGAGACCATTGACAAGGCGCCGCGCGGCCCGGTCCGCTGTCAGTACAAGGTCGAAAAGACTCCCCATGTCGGGACGCGCGGCCGAGGAGGACAGGGCGCCAGCCTCGGCGAGACTGATGGCCGCAGAGAGAATGACGCGGACATCCAAGGCCATGTTCTGCATCTCGGAGAGGTAGTTTTCCAATGTCTCCGACATCACCGCACCCCCATCAGCTTTTCGGTGCGGCGCAGGGCGGAGCGCATGTAGGAGCGGGCTTCGCGTTCGGGCCGGGTATAGCCGGCCGGGCGCTCGGTCACGTCGAGCGCGAGGGTCAGCATGTCGGCGATTTCGGCGAGGCTTGCGGTGGGCAAGCCGGGGACGTTATGGCTGGTGATAGCCATGCTCTGATCCTCCACTGATCAGCGTTTCGGTTAGGGCTGTGCGGGGAGCTTCCACCTTCCCCGCAGCCCGTATCTGTGATAACCCGGTTTACATGGTCGAGCAAGAAAAAACTGTGATAACCCGCAAAGGCAAGCGCGGCCCCACCCCAACAGGTAAGGGTACGTTGATCGGCGTTCGCCTTCAGCCCGACCTCTTGGACTGGGTGGACACCGAACGCGCCAAACTCGACCCAGAGCCGAGCAGGCCGGAGTTCATCCGCAAGGTGCTGGAGGAGCGGCGGGGATAGCCTCTTGTGTGCGATTGCACTGGACTGGCAGCCACTGTGACGCCAAACGTATCGCGATATGATACATTTCCTTGCAGTCAGTATCCCGACGTGATATGTATCGCGTCATGATACAGGGCATCATCGGCAAGCTGACGGAACAGGCGATCTCGGGCAAGCCGGGCAAGGGCTTTCCGACCGACCTTCTCAAGGCCGTCGTTCGCAAGCTGGCGATGCTCGAAGCCGCCAAGACGCTGGACGATCTTCGCGTGCCGCCTGCCAACCATCTGGAAGCCTTGAAGGGTGACAGGGCGGGCCAGCATTCGATCCGCGTCAACGACCAATGGCGGCTCTGTTTTGTCTGGACCGACAAGGGGCCAGATCGCGTTGAACTGGTGGACTACCACTGAAAGGAGCCGACATGACCATGCTGCAAGTGCCGGTCCACCCCGGCGAAATCCTGAAGCACGAATTTCTCGACCCGCTGGGCATCAGCGCCGGGAAGCTGGCCAAGCATATCCATGTGCCGCGCACCCGCATCGAACGGTTGGTGAGCGAAGAAACCTCCATGACCATCGATACGGCCATGCGCCTGTCCAAGGCGTTCGGCACGTCGGTCGAGTTCTGGATGACTCTGCAACTCAACCACGACCTGCTGACCAGCGGACCGAACGGCGACGACGACATTCAGCCCCTGATCGCCGCGGAATGACCCTGCCTCCGATCCGGCACCGTTTCGTCCGTAAAACTGACATCGCCCCGGTTTTTGTCCGACAATATAGGGTTCCGGCCGGAATCGCCTCGTCCCCGAGGCATTTTCCTCACCCGAACACCGCATCCATCAGCGCGGCCGAGATCGGGTGCCTGCTGACCGGCGGCAGGGTCTTCATGCCGTCCGGCGCCTTCGCCTTGGCATAGGCATGGCCGAGCCAGGCCTGATCCATGGCGAGGAGGATGCGCAGGTGCCGGGGTTCCAGCGGCAGGCGCATCATGCGGCAGAAGGCCTCGATCTCGGAAGGCTGGAGCGGGTTCGGCCCGGCCATGTGATAGCTGCGGGTCGAGGACAGTTGCCGAAAGGCGTTCCAGAGCGGCAGGCCGGCTTCGGGCGGGCGCATCTTCCCGCCCGAGAGACTGGCCCTGACGGCGGCGCAAAGCTGGCGTTCGAGGCGGGTCATCCGATGGGCACCTCCCGGGCGCGCTGATAGGTTGCAGAAACCGACTGGCTGACGATCTGCGGAGCAGCCTGGGCAACGACACGTCCGGCCTGATCGCGCACGAAGGCGGTGAAGCCACCCGCGCTGCCGTCGAACCCGATGGTGACGGACAGGGCTTCCGTCGTCCGGGATGGCGCCGTCTGCCCCTTGGTATGATCGGTAACCGTCTCACGGGGATGGAGCAGGGCGAGGAACCCGCCCTTGCCGTCCAGCCCGCCGGAGCGCGGGGCATTGCCGGTATAGCCGCCGCCATCCGCCGAAGGCAGCAGCATGGAGCCGAGATCGGCGAGAAGCCCGCCGCCGCCAGCTCCGTCCAGCAGGCTGAACATGCCCTTCCTGAACTGGATCTTCGCCATCTCCATCAGCAGATCGGCGATGGCCTTTCTCGCATTGCCGCCGCCCTCGATGATCGCATCGAAGACCTTGCCCAGGGCCTCCCGGCCGCGCGCGCCGGCCTCCTCGATCCGCTTCATCCGCTCCGCCGCCTCTTCGGCGGCCTGCCCGCTTTCCACATAGCTCTGCGCCAGCCGGTCGATACCGGCTTCGAGCTCGGGCGTCAGCGCGATCCCGGCCTTCTGTGCCGCCAGCAGAAGTTCCGCCCGCTTGCGCGCGAACTCGACCGAGCCGCCATAGGCCATGCTGGATCGCGCGAGATCGTCCAGCGATTCCGCCTCGGCCAGGTTCGCCGCGATCTGGTCCCGGGTCTTCGCCATGGCATCCTCGAAGCCGTCCGTCCGCGACCCGCCGCTACGGCCGCCGCGCGACCGGCCGGAAGGCGCCTCCGCCGGCGTTTCGGGCGGCGTCCAGCCATCGTTGTCCGGCCTCCAGGTCACCGGCGTGCGCGAGGACAGCACACCGATGATGCGGTCCTCCTCCTCGGTCAGCGCATCCATCTGCCGGCGCAGCGCGTCGATGCGGGCCCGTGTCATCTCGCTGTCGGGTCCGAAGCCGAGATCGCGGGCATGGGGCGCGATGTCATCGTCGCTGGCAAGGCCGGTCAGTTCCTCGTTCAGCTTCGCCCGCTCGCGCATGATCTCGCCCTGCCGCGCCTGGAGCGTGGTGCTGCGCTGGTTCTCGAATTCGCGGAAGCCGTCGATGAAGTCCGACAGGCTGGCGGCCGCGCTGATGATGGCGCTTTTCAGGACCACGCCCACGGTCGAGGCGATGGCGCTGAACTCCCGGTGCAACTGGTCCGCCCTGGCGATCAGCTCGTCCGACATCACAAGGCCCAGATCGGAGGCCTCGGCCTTGGTGTCGCGGATCCGGTCGGCGCCCTGCTCCAGCAGTTCGACGAAGCGTTCGCCGCCGGTGCCGCCGAACAGCTCGTCCCCGATCCTGATCTGCGCCGCCTTGTCGAGCTGCTCCATGCGGCCGAGTAGCTCCAGCATCAGGGCCGAGGGGTCTTCCAGCTTGCGCGCCACCTCTTCGGCCGTGTAGCCGAGGCGCGCGAAGGCTTCCGCCGCCGAGCCCTTGCCGGTGGTGGCGAACTCATCGCCGCGCAGCTGGAGTTCCTTGAGGCCATCCACCATCTGGTCGATGCCGATCCGGTTCTGCTGCGCGACATAGGACCATTCCTGGAATTCCTTCGCCGACATGCCGGCGCGCCGCGCCTCGTCGCCGACCTGCGCGACGCCCTGCGCAAGGTCCGCCACCCGACTGACGGCGCCGCGCAGCGTTTCCAGCGCCGCCGCGCCGATGAAGCCGCCGAGGAAGGCCTTGCCGAAGGTGCCGATCCTGCCGGAAACGGCGGCCAGCGCCTGATTGATGCGGCCCGAGGCGCGGTTCATGTCCTCCTCCATCTGCGCCGTGGCGCCTTTCGAGCCGCGCCGCAGGTTCTGGTAGGTCCGGGTGCCCCGCCCTTCCGCCTTCGCCATGCGCTTCTCGAATTCCGAGATGCGCGCCTCCAGAAGAACCACAAGGCGTTCGTCCGCCCCGACCGCCGCATTCATGCGCGCCTCCTATGCGATATACAGGTCATCGGTGAACCAGTCCTGATCGGTGATGAACTGGCTTTCGCCGATCGCCGCGCGCCCCACGGCCATCGCCGTGGCAACCGCGCCGTCGATCTTGTTGCCGCTCTTGCCCTTGTGGAACATCCGGTTCCCGGCCTTGTCGGTCTCGACCTGCACGTTGCCGAAGTTCCAGCGCAGGATCGGATTTCCGCCATGGCGCAGCTGACGGGCGAGGACGGTGTGTTCCAGCGCCAGCACGGCGGGCGCCATGCTGACCCAGCCCTGCCGGAACTCGACCGCGGGCAAGCCATCCTCGACAAGGTTCGACATCATGCTGCGGCCCAGATGCGGATCGAAGGCGATCTCGCGCACATTGAACCGGGCGCAGAGTTCCCGGATATGCGCCTCGACCGCGCGATGGTCGACGACATTGCCCGGCGTCGGGAGGATGAAGCCCGCCTCGGCCCAGGCGATGTAATCGACACCGTGATATTCGCCCCGTGCCCGCAGATTTTCCTCGGGGCAGAAGAACAGCGGGTGCAGGCCGTAGCCGTCACCATCGCGGAACGCGGCCACGACGCAGGTCAGATCCTCGTTCTTCGACAGATCCACCCCGAGCCAGCACGGCACCTGCCGCGCCTCCATGTCTTCCAGATCGACCTCATGCGCCCCCTCGTCCCAGACCGGCATTTCCACGAAGGGCGAGGTGGTCTGGTCGAGCCAGCGATTCAGGTTGAACTGGAGGGAGCTGTCGCGTTCGAAAGGGGAATGCTGCGCCTTTCTCGCCTTGTCGCGATAGGCGTCCAGATCGGGATAGCCATGCGCAAGGCCGGGATTGACGGCATGCCAGAGCGCCTCGTCCTGCCAGTCGTCACCCGGTTCCGCCATGAAGATCACCGGCAGCGTGGCCGGATCGTCGATCTCGCCCTTCTGGACGCGGATCGCATATTCCACCGTCTTCCAGGCCAGGTTCTCCTGCCCGCGCCCCGAGGTCGAGGCGACAATCATCAGGGTGCCCGGCACCTTCACCAGCGCGGAATCGAGCGCCTCCCATTGCTTGAGGCCCGCGCGCCCTTCCCAGGCATGCAATTCGTCCGCGATGACGACATTCGGCGTCTTGCCGTGCTGCACCTTGCCATCCGAGGCCACGGCGATATAGCGGCTGCGGGTCGCGGGATCGGTGATCCGGGACTGATATTCGCGGATCTCCAGCCGGCCGCGCAGCCTCGGATCGGCCTGCACGATCAGCGCGACCTCGTTATAGAGTTCCATCGCCTGTTCATGGGCGGAGGCGGCCGAAACGATCAGGTTGCCGGGACCGAACAGATGGCCCAGCGTGATCGCCGCGCAGAGCGAGGTCTTGCGGTTGCCGCGCGGCAGCAGCAGAACCACCCGCCGCACGATGCGGCTGCCATCCGGGTTGCGCGGGCCATAGATGCGGCGGATGATCCGCTCCTGCCACGGATCGAGCTGGAAGGGATGGCCGCGCGCCGGGTTCTTCGGATGGCGGAGCGAGCGCAGGAACTGCACCATCTTCTCGCCGGCGCCCTGCGGGTCCGGGATATCCGAGCCATCATGGATCCAGTCGGGGCGCAGCATCAGAT
This sequence comes from Gemmobacter sp., assembly GCA_039808305.1. Lineage (GTDB taxonomy): Bacteria > Pseudomonadota > Alphaproteobacteria > Rhodobacterales > Rhodobacteraceae > Gemmobacter. The sequence goes on from JBDHSR010000150.1 coordinate 5,763, forward strand.
CAGCCCCAGCCCATCAAGGAAATCGTCCTGCCCCTCATTGTCCTCGACCGAGGCGCGGGAGCGGGAAACCGGGGTGCAGCCGAGTTCGGCCGCCAGCAGCCGCGCGCGGGTCATGGCGTCGGACTGGATCGACACGGCCGGGTTTTTCGAGATGCGGACCACGCGGGAATTCCCGTCCTTGTCGATCTCGTAGATCTCCAGCACATGGCCGAGCCTGTCGATCTTGCGCTGCATTTCGCGCACCTGACCCATGGCGATGCAGTAATTCGCCACCGATCCGAGGTCGGCATCGGTCAGGATGCGCCGTTTCAACAGCAGCGGCACGATCTGGCGCCATTCCGCCTTCGCGTCCGGGGAAAGCCAGTCGGGCGGCGGCGCTTCGTCCAGAGCGTCGATATCGGATTTGATCTGCGGCTTCAGTCCCCTCATGCCTCGATCCTCATGCAGCGGAACTCGTATCCCCGGTTGCGGCCGAGGATGACGATCTCCTTGATGTTGAAGGCGGCGCCGTTGAAGCTGATCCGGTCGGCATTGGTCACGCCCGCGACGAAGCGGGTGCGGAACACCATGACCGTCTCGTCGGTCGCCCCGGCCGCGCGGATGAACTCGGTGGTCCCCGCCTCGATCTTCTCCGCCCGAAGGCGGGCAAGGTCGGCCCAGACCGCGACCGGGCTTCCCGCCTCGTTCAGCGTCTCGGCGGCGCGCTGAATGGTCAGCACATGGATCAGCTTGCCCGATCTCATGCCGGCATCTCCGCCACCAGAACCTCGATCACCACCACGCCATGCGATGTTTCGCCATCGGGGTCGCGGATCTGGCGCATCGAGGAAACCCGCGCATCGGCGCAGTGCAGGCCGGCGCCGAGGTCCAGCCGCCCGGCATGGATGGCCTTGCGGATCGCCGCGCAGATCAGTTTCACGCCTTCGAGGCTGACCTCGCGCTTCCAGACATGGACAGTATGGAACACCCGGACATGCGCCCGGCGCAGGCTGGTGCCCTCATCCACCGCCTGGCTTTCGCCCAGCAGGATCGCGGGCGATGGCGCGGGCCGCTGGTTGGTGTCGAGGATCGACGCGGCCGGCACGAGGCTGGTCACGGCCGCTGTTGCCGCGAGCCTGATCCGGATCGCCACCTGCACCGCGCGCTCCATCAGCGGGCCTCCCTGATGGCCTTGCCGATCCCGCGCTTGATCGCCGCCAGCGCCTTCTTGCGGTGCAGCCGGAAGGCAGGCCAGAAGAACGGTTGGGCCGCCATCTTCGTGGTGCCGTATTCCAGCAGGTGCGGATAGCGCACATCGGTATTGCCCGCGGTGACCGCCGTCGCGTTCTCGGGCACCAGCATGGAGCCGCCCGGCTGGCTGTAGGGCGGGGTCGCCTCGCCCGGCCCGGTGACGGCGATGGAGGATTTCAGGTCGGGGGCCGAGGTTGCCGGATCGTCGGGCGCCAGCATCCGCATGGTGTCGGCCATGGCATCGGCCTGTTTGGCCAGCACGGGTTTGACCGCCGCCCGCGCGGCCTTGGGGACGGCCTTCATGCGGCGCTGGAAGCTGGAAAGTCCGCCATCATCCGCCATCAGAAGCTCCAGTCCCGATGCAGCGCGATGATGTCGGAGACGCCGAACGGCACCTCGCGGGCGCCGTCCCCCGCCGTCTCGCGGTTCTCATACCACCAGGCCGCCAGTTGCAGCACCGCCTCGACCAGATCGTCGGGCACTGGCTCCTGATCCACGCCACCGAACCGCGACGCGATCCGATAACCCAGCTGGCGTTCGACGAAACCTTGCGCCGCCGCGAGCTTGCGACCGAGCATGGCATCATCCATCGTGCCGATATCGGCGGTGATCGAAAGCTGTTCCTTGAGCTGTCCAAGCGTTGCGACCGCCATGTCAGCCATCCTCGCTGCGCCAGATTTCCGATTGGGGAAGGATGTCGGCCTGAAGCTTGATCACGCTATTCGCGGTATCGAAGACTTCCGACATGGCT
>JBDHSR010000151.1:0-7730 GCA_039808305.1 Gemmobacter sp.
CGCCGCCCCCTGACCCGACAGGCCGTCCGGCCGCCCGCAAGCTCCCCCTCTTCCTCTTGGCGGAAATACCCTCGGGGCGCGCGGGGGGCAGACGGCCCCCCGCTTCGCCGGCCGGGAAGGACCGACGGCCATACGACGCTTTTCGGGACGCTCCCAACAAAGACAATGGTCGCCGCTTCCCCCTGTCCTCCGCCTCGCGCAACATTGTCCTCCGCCTCACGCAACAGAGGGCGGCGCCCGACCGCCGGGTGGGCGCAACTCCGGTTGTGGTCGCCGCTTTATGGCTCCGCACCGCCTAACTCCGATCTCCCGCGCAAACGTCCCCGAAGCGCCCGCCCGAGGGGGCAGTCGGGCGCTGCCCGGCGGCACTGCGTGCCTTGTTCCGGGCGGGGATACGGCTCACACGGAGGCTTCGCAGGCAATAATTGATGGGTTGATCGGTATTCCTGCCAAGTCGGAAGCAATCGCCAAGTCCGAAGCGGCCACCGAACCGCCCCGAGCCGCATCAGACCAGCCCGCCCCAAGGCCCTCAATCCCATGGAAAAAGGCGCGGCGGTTGCCCGCCGCGCCCCTCACGCGTCACCAGAACCCGATCACGCCAGATCGAAGCGATCCGCGTTCATCACCTTGGTCCAGGCCGCCACGAAGTCCTTCACGAACTTCTCCTTGCTGTCGTCCTGGGCATAGACCTCGGCATAGGCGCGCAGGATCGAGTTCGACCCGAAGACCAGATCGACCCGCGTCGCCGTCCACTTCGCGGCGCCCGTCTTGCGGTCGCGGATCTCGTAGAGATTGCCCGCCACCGGCACCCAGGACCAGGCCATGTCGGTGAGGTTGACGAAGAAGTCGTTGCTCAGCACCCCCTCGCGGTCGGTGAAGACGCCATGCTTCGCGCCGCCGTGATTGGTGCCCAGCACCCGCATCCCGCCCAAAAGCACCGTCATCTCCGGCGCGGTCAGCCGCATGAGCTGGGCGCGGTCGAGCAGCATCTCCTCGGGAGAGACCACATAGTCCTCCTTCTGCCAGTTGCGGAAGCCGTCGGCCAGCGGCTCCAGCACGGCGAAGCTTTCCGCATCGGTCTGCTCCTGCGTGGCGTCGCCCCGGCCCGGCGCGAAGGGCACCTCGATCTCGACGCCCGCGGCCTTCGCCGCCCGCTCGATCCCGACATTGCCGGCCAGCACGATCACGTCGGCGACGCTCGCCCCGCTCGCCGCCGCGATCGGCTCCAGCACCGCAAGCACGCGCGCCAGGCGGGCGGGCTCGTTGCCGGCCCAGTCCTTCTGCGGCGCCAGCCGGATGCGGGCGCCGTTCGCGCCGCCGCGATAATCCGACCCGCGATAGGTGCGCGCCGAATCCCAGGCGGTCGAGACCAGATCGGCGACCGAAAGGCCCGAGGCCGCGATCTTCGCCTTCACCGCCGCCACGTCATAGTCGAAGCGGCCCGCCGGAACCGGATCCTGCCAGACCAGATCCTCGGTCGGCGCGTCGGGGCCGAGATAGCGCGACTTCGGCCCCATGTCGCGATGGGTCAGCTTGAACCAGGCGCGGGCGAAGGCATCGCTGAACGCCGCGAAATCGTTGCGGAAGCGCAGCGAGATCTCGCGATAGGCCGGATCAACCTTCAGCGCCATGTCGGCATCGGTCATCATCGGCATGGTCTTGATCGACGGGTCTTCGACATCGGCCGGCTTGTCTTCGTCGGCGATGGTGATCGGCACCCATTGGGTCGCGCCGGCCGGGCTGCGGCTCAGCGTCCATTCATGCTTGAACAGCATCTCGAAGAAGCCGTTGTCCCATTGCGTCGGATGGGTGGTCCAGGCGCCTTCGAGGCCCGACACCACGGTATTGCGGCCGATGCCGCGCCCCTTGGTGTTCATCCAGCCGAGGCCCTGGAATTCCGGGCCGGCGGCCTCCGGGTCGGGGCTCAGATCGGCGGCGCTGCCATTGCCGTGGCATTTGCCGACGGTATGGCCGCCGGCGGTCAGCGCCACGGTCTCCTCGTCATCCATCCCCATGCGGGCGAAGGTCTCGCGCATCATCGCGGCGGTGGCGAGCGGGTCGGACTTGCCGTTCACCCCTTCCGGGTTGACGTAGATCAGGCCCATCTGCACGGCGGCCAGCGGATTGGCGAGCGTCGTGGCGTTCTTCAGATCGCCATAGCGGCTGTCCGAGGGCGCCAGCCACTGCTTCTCGTCGCCCCAGTAGGTGTCCTTCTCGGGGGCCCAGATGTCCTCGCGGCCGAAGGCGAAGCCATAGGTCTTCAGACCGGCCACCTCATAGGCGATGGTGCCCGACAGCGCGATCAGGTCGGCCCAGGAAATCCTGTTGCCGTATTTCTTCTTGATCGGCCACAGCAGGCGGCGGCCCTTGTCGGTGTTCACGTTGTCCGGCCAGGAGTTCAGCGGCGCGAAGCGCTGGTTGCCGGTATTGGCGCCACCGCGCCCGTCGCTGGTGCGGTAGGACCCCGCCATGTGCCACGCCACGCGGGCGAACATGCCGACATAGCTGCCCCAGTCGGCCGGCCACCAGTCCTGGCTGTCGGTCATCAGCGCGCGCAGATCGGCCTTCAGCGCCTCCACGTCGAGCTTCTTCAGCTCCTCGCGATAGTTGAAGTCCCGGCCCAGCGGATTGGTCTTGGTGTCATGCTGATGCAGGATGTCGAGATTCAGCGCATTGGGCCACCAGTCCATCACCGATTTGCCCATGGCGGTCATGCCGCCATGCATCACCGGGCATTTGCCGCCCGTGCCCATATCATTTCCGTCCATCTCGTCCTCCGAATCTGGCTGCGTTCAGCGCTCCGTGGCCGGATGCCGGGCGGATTCGCCGGCATCCTTTCGGTCCCCCTCCCTCTTATCAGAGCAAGACGATTAGTATAACTTGGAATTTCTGATTGAGACGATAAGGCGCGGTTATGATCAACATGACGCTGAAACAGTTGCGCTATTTCGAGGCGCTGGCGCGGCTGGGCCATTTCGGCCATGCGGCCGACGATTGCGCCATCACGCAGCCGGCGCTCTCCATGCAGATCAAGGAGCTGGAGGAATCGCTCGGCACCCCGCTTTTCGAGCGGGGGCCGCGTCAGGTGCGGCTGACCGGCTTCGGCGAGGTCTTCGCGCCGCGCGCGCGGGAGATCCTGCGCGCGGTGGACGAGCTGGAGGATCTGGCCCGCGCCGCCCGCACGCAACTGGCCGGGCGGCTCCGGATCGGGGTGATTCCCACCATCGCGCCCTATCTGCTGCCCGCGATCATCTCGCGGCTCGCGCAGCTCTATCCGGGGCTCGACCTGAACCTGCGCGAGACGGTGACGCCGAAGCTGATCCAGGAATTGATCGAGGGGCGGCTCGATACCGCCATCGTGGCCCTGCCCGTCTCGGAACCCTCGCTGACCGAGGTGGCGCTGTTCTCGGAACATTTCGTGCTGGTGCGGCCCGGCGAGGATGCCGGCAAGCCGGTGCCCAACCGCGAGACGCTGCGCGAGATGCGGCTTCTGCTGCTGGAGGAGGGGCATTGCTTCCGCGATCAGGCGCTGTCCTTCTGCGACATGCCCTCGGCCCGGCCGCGCGAATTGCTCGACGGCAGTTCGCTGGCGACGCTGGTGCAGATGGTGGGCGCCGGGATCGGCGTCACGCTGATCCCCGAAATGGCGGTGCCGGTCGAGACCCGCTCGGCCCCGGTCTCGATCACCCGGTTCCGCGATCCGCAGCCCGAGCGCACCATCGGCATGATCTGGCGCCGCTCCAGCCCGCTGGGGAAGCAGTTGCGGGAAATCGCCGAGGTGGTGCGGCAGGCGGGGGTCGCGGCGCGTCAGTAGGTCGGCGGGCTGATCGCCCAGATCACCACCGTATCGCCGGGGCCGGGATTGCGGTAGCGATGCGGCTCGCGCGAGGCGTAGGAGAAGCTGTCGCCCTCCGCCAGCAGGAAATGCCGCTCGCCGACCCAGAGCTCCAGTTGCCCCGACAGCACCAGCCCCACCTCGTCGCCCTCATGCGCATAGGGCTGGCGCGCCTCGCCGCCCGGCGGCAGGTGCGAGCGGATCATCTCCAGCGCCAGCGACATCCGGGGCGTCAGCAGCTCATCCACGATGCCCTGCTCATAGCCGACCCGCAGCCGGTTGGCGCGGCGGATGACATAGCCGCGCTCCGCCTCCGCCACCGGCTCCTCGTCGCCCGAGAAGAACCATTGCACCGTCACCCCCAGCCGCTGCGCGATGGAGACCAGCGCGTTGATCGAGGGCGCCGCCAGATCGCGCTCGATCTGGCTCAGATAGCCGATGGAAAGGCCGCAGCCCTCGGCCAGTTGCGCCAGCGTCAGCCTGCGCCGCTTGCGCAATTCGCGCAGCCGGGCGCCGAGAAGCCGGTCGGGATTGGAATGCTCTGTCACCACGCCTCGCCGCATGCCGGGGTCGCGGCACCTTAGCCCTCCCCCTCCGCTACCCGCCAGTAAAAATTTCATTGAAATTTTTACTGGCCCTGCGATAGTCCGCCAGAGCCCCGCAGCCCGAGCGCCACGCCATGACCGCCTTCCCGCATCTGTTCCAGCCGCTGACCATTCGCGGCGCCACGCTGAAGAACCGCATCATGTCGAGCGGGCACGACACCTGCCTGCCCGACCACGGCCTGATCAACGACGCCTATATCGCCTATCAGGAAGCGCGGGCGCAGGGCGGCGCGGGGCTGATCGTCACCCAGGTCGCCGGGGTGCACGAGACGGCGCGCTATACCTCGCATCTCATCATGGCCGACAGCGACGCCTGCATCCCCGGCTATCGCCGCCTGGCCGAGACCTGCCACGCCCATGGCGCCGTCGTGGTCTCGCAGCTTTTCCATCCGGGGCGCGAGATCATGGAAAGCGCGAACGGGATGCTGGCGGTGGCATATTCCGCCTCGGCCACTCCGAACGAACGCTTCCGCATGATGCCGCGCGCCATGAGCCCCGCGATGATCGCCGAGATCGTGCGGGGCTATGCCGAGGCCGCGCGGCGGATGCGGCAGGCCGGCCTCGACGGGGTGGAGTTCGTGGGCTCCCACGGCTACCTGCCGGCGCAATTCCTCAACCCCCGCGTCAACCGGCGGCAGGACGCCTATGGCGGCGGGCTGGAGAACCGGCTGCGCTTCCTGCGCGAGGCGCTGGCGGCGATGCGGGCGGCCACCGACGAGGATTTCATCATCGGGATGCGGCTCTCCGCCAGCGAGAAGGACGAGGCCGGGCTGACCCATGCCGAAACGCTGGAGGCGGCGCGGGCGCTGGAGGGGCAGATCGACTATCTCTCGATCACGCTCGGCACCTCGGCCAGCCTCGGCGGCGCCATCCATATCGTGCCGCCGATGAGCCTGCCCGCCGCCTATACCGCCCCCGAGGCGCGGGCCTACAAGCAGGCGCTGGCGATCCCGGTCTTCGTCGTCGGCCGCATCAACCAGCCGCAGGAGGCCGAGGCCGCCATCGCGCGCGGCGACGCCGATGTGTGCGGCATGACCCGCGCGATGATCTGCGACCCGGAGATGCCCGCCAAGGCCGAGGCCGGCCGCTTCGACGACATCCGCGCCTGCATCGGCTGCAACCAGGCCTGCATCCACCATTTCCATCGCGGCCTGCCGATCTCCTGCATCCAGCATCCCGAGACCGGGCGCGAGCTCGCGTTCGGCAGCCATCCCGCCGCCCCCGCCCCCCGCCGCGTCATGGTGGTGGGCGGCGGCCCCGCCGGGCTGAAGGCGGCGGCGGTGGCGGCGGCGCGCGGCCATGAGGTGACGCTGTTCGAGGCCGCCCCCCGCCTCGGCGGGCAGGCGCTGCTCGCCCAGCTTCTGCCGCAGCGGGCCGAGTTCGGCGGCATCGCCACCAACCTCGCCCGCGAATGCGAGCTGGCCGGCGTCACCATCCGCCGCAACACCCGCGTCGACGCCGCGCTGATCCGCGATTTCGCCCCCGACGCCGTGATCCTCGCCACCGGCGCCCAGCCCTGGCTGCCGCCGATGGAGACCGATGGCGAGATGCAGGTGCTCACCGCCTGGCAGGTGCTGCGGCGCGAGGCGAAGGTGGGCGCCCGCGTCCTCGTCACCGACTGGCGCGCCGACTGGATCGGGCCGGGCATCGCCGAGCTGCTGGCGCGCGAGGGCAGCCGGGTCGATCTCGCCGTCTCCGGCCTGCATATGGGCGAGACGCTGCCCTTCTACCTGCGCGACGCCACCGCCGGCGCGCTGCACCGGCTGGGCGTGACGGTCACCCCCTATGCGCGGCTGGTCGGCACCTTCGGCGATACGGTCTTCCTGCAACACACCGCCTCGGGCGAGCCCATCGAGGTCGAGGGCGTGGATACGCTGGTGCTCTGCGCCGGCCACCTGCCGGAGGACGGGCTGGCCGCGGAGATCGCCGCCCTCGGCCTCGATTGCCACCAGATCGGCGACGCGCTGACCGCCCGCACGGCGGAAGAGGCGGTCTATGAGGGGATGCTGGCCGGCCGCGCGGTCTGACCCCGCGCCCCGGCAAGGCGGTCCGGCGAACCCTCGGAAATGGCCGGAATACCGGTGGTTCCAATCCACGCTCCGGGCGGTGACGCGGCCTCTACAGGTTTCGGCCCCCGCAGGCGATCATCGGAACGGAAACGCCGCATATTCCGCCCGAAACCGCACGCGCCCCGACCATGCAGCCCGCACCATCGCCGCCATCGCCGCGCCGCCGGGCCCGGCCTCCCCCTGGGGGAGAGAACCTCCTCGGCCAGGCCCCTGCCCGCACCCTCCCACCGGAAAATCCTTGAACAACTGTCCAACAAATATTGACAGCACGGCGCCGGCACGGCTTAGCTGCGCAACAACCGGAACCGTCGCCTCGGGGGAAAAGATGAGGACTCGCGTCACCGAATTGCTGGGCATCCGCTACCCGATCATCCAGGGCGGCATGCAGTGGGTCGGCCGGGCGGAACTGGCCTCGGCCGTGTCGAACGCCGGCGGGCTCGGCATCCTCACCGCGCTGACCCAGCCCACGCCCGAGGCGCTCGCCGCCGAGATCGCGCGCTGCCGCGCCATGACCGACAGGCCGTTCGGCGTGAACCTCACCATCCTGCCCACCGCCAGCCCGCCGCCCTACGAGGCCTATCTCGACGCCGCGCTGGCCTCCGGCGTCAGGGTGATCGAGACGGCGGGCCGCAGCCCGAAGGAGTTCATCGGCAAGGCCAAGGCGGCCGGCGCGGTGATCGTCCACAAATGCACCGCCGTGCGCCACGCGCTCTCCGCCGAACGCGCCGGGGTGGACGCCATTTCCATCGACGGCTTCGAGGCCGCCGGCCATCCGGGCGAGGACGACGTGGGCGGGCTCGTCCTCTTCGCCGCCGCCGCGCGGGCGGTGAAGCTGCCGCTGATCGCCTCGGGCGGCATCGGCTCCGGCGCGGGGATGGCGGCGGCGCTGGCGCTCGGCGCCGAAGGGGTGAACATGGGCACCCGCTTCTGCGCGACGCAGGAAGCGCCGATCCATGACAGCATCAAGCAGGCTCTGGTCGGCGCCTCGGAACGCGACACCAACCTGATCTTCCGCACCCTGCGCAATACCGGCCGCGTGCTGCGGAACGCCGTCTCCGACGAGGTGATCGGCATCGAGACCCGCCCCGGCGGCGCCGAGTTCGAAGACATCCGCCACCTCGTCGCCGGCGCGCGCGGCCGCGCCGCGCTGGAACAGGGCGAGGTCGATGGCGGGCTGGTCTGGGCCAGCCAGGCGATCGGCCTGATCGACGACATCCCGAG
>JBDHSR010000152.1:0-7710 GCA_039808305.1 Gemmobacter sp.
CCGTGGAACTGGCCGATGAACCAGATCGCCTGCAAGGTGGCGCCGGCGCTGATCGCCGGCTGCACCATGGTGCTGAAACCCTCGGAGATCGCGCCGCTTTCGGGGCTGCTCTTCGCCGAGATCTGCCATGAGGCGGGCGTGCCGAAGGGGGTGTTCAATCTGGTGAACGGCACCGGCCCGGTGGTGGGCGCGCGGATGAGCGCGCACCCGCAGGTCGACATGGTGAGTTTCACCGGATCGACCCGCGCCGGCACCGCCGTGGCGGCGGCGGCGGCGCCGACGGTGAAGCGGGTGGCGCAGGAGCTGGGCGGCAAGTCGGCCAATATCATCCTGCGCTCGGCCGATCTGGCGGCGGCGGTGAAGGGCGGGGTCGAGGGCTGTTTCGGCAATACCGGGCAGAGCTGCGACGCGCCGACCCGGATGTTCGTGCCGCGCGAATCGCATGACGCGGCGCTGGAGGCGGCGCGGGCCGCGGCGGCCGGGGTGGTGATCGGCGATACGCGGGACAGCGCGACCACGATGGGGCCGCTGATCTCGAAGGCGCAGTTCGACAAGGTGCAGGGCCTGATCGAGACGGGCATCGCCGAGGGCGCCACGCTGGTCTGCGGCGGGCCGGGCCGGCCCGAGGGCGTCAATCGCGGCTGGTATGCAAGGCCGACCGTCTTCGGCGATGTGACCAACGCCATGACCATCGCGCGGGAAGAGATCTTCGGCCCCGTCCTCGCCATCCTGCCTTACGACACGGTGGAGGAGGCCATCGCCATGGCGAACGACACGCCCTACGGCCTCGCCGCCTATGTGCAGGGCGAGCCGGAGGAGGCGCGCGCGGTCGGCCGCCGGCTGCGGGCCGGGCAGGTGAACCTCAACTACCCGGACTGGGACACTTTCGCCCCCTTCGGCGGCTACAAGCAATCCGGCAATGGCCGCGAATATGCCGGCTGGGGCATCCATGACTTCTGCGAGGTGAAGGCGCTGGTCGGTTACGGAGAGGCATGATGCGCTATGGCTATGTCGGGCTCGGCCATCTCGGCGGGCATCTGGCGGCGAGCCTGATCCGCGCCGGCTTCGACGTGACGGTCTATGACCGCAACCCGGCGGCGGCGGACCGGCATCGCGGCATGGGGGCGCAGGTCGCGGCCTCGCTCCCGGATCTGGCGGGGCGGGTGGATCACGTCTTCACCTGCCTGCCCTCGCCGCAGATCTCGGAGGTGGTGCTGGCGCAGATCCTGCCCTTCCTGCCGGAGGGCGCGCATTGGATCGAGAACTCCACCCTCGGCCGCGACGATGTGCTGCGGCTCGCCGATCTGGCCGAGGATCAGGGGGTGCGGATGCTGGAAGCCTCGGTCACCGGCGGCGTGCATCTGGCGGCGCGGGGCGAGATCACCGTGCTGGTCGGCGGCGAGGATGAGGTCTACCGCACCCATCTGCCGGCCCTGACGGCGATCGGCGGGCGGCATTTCCATATGGGGCCGCTCGGCAATGCCGCCGTCATCAAGGTCATCACCAATATGCTGGCCTTCATCCATCTGGTCGCGGATGGCGAGGCGCTGATGCTGGCGAAACGTGGCGGGCTGGATCTCAGGACGGCGTGGGAGGCGATCCGCGCCTCCTCCGGCAACAGTTTCGTGCACGAGACCGAGGGGCAGTTGATCCTGAACGGCAGCTACGACGTGGGCTTCAGCATGGATCTGGCGCTGAAGGATCTGGGCTTCGCGATGGATTTCGGCCGGGATTACGGCGTGCCGCTCGACCTCACGGCGCTGACGCGGCAGACCTTCGCCAAGGGGCGCGCGGCCTATGGCGGCCCGGCGCCCTCGACGCAGATCGTGAAGCTGCTGGAGGATCTGCTCGGCACCGATCTCAGGGCCGAGGGCTTTCCGCCGAATCTGGAGTGATCAGATCAGGTCGATGAGGCGCGCCGCCTCGGCCCTGATGTCGGCCAGCCCCGCGCGATCCTCGCCGGGATGGAAGCGCGCCCGCGTCGCGGTGGCCATCGGCGCCGGCGTCTCGATCAGCACGCGCGGCCCGATCTTGGCGCTTTCGCGCTGCCAGCTCCGCGCCAGCGCGATCTGCCCCGCCTTGGTCGCGCCATAGGCGCCGTAATACATCTCGCCGCCGCGCGGATCGTCGAGGAAAAGCGCCGTCGCCGCCTCCGAGGATTGCATCAGCGCCGCCACCATCGGGATCAGCACGCCGGTCGCCCGCAGATTGGTGGCGACCGAACGCTCCCAGTCCTTGCCGTCGATGAAATTCGCCGGCGACAGCGGCGCGGCATGGATCGCGGTATGGACCCAGAGATCGGCCCGCCCCCAGCGGTCATGCACCGAGCGGCAGAGATGCGCCATCGCGTCGTCATTGGTGATGTCCATCGGCGCCAGCGTCAACGTGCCGGCGCCGGGCAGCCCCAGCGCCTTCACGCTGTCGTCGAGCTCCTCCAGCCCGCCGACGGTGCGGGCGACCGCCACCACATGCCAGCCGCGCGCGGCGAGCCCGGCGGCGATGGCGAAACCGAGACCGCGCGAGGCGCCGGTGACGAGGGCGATGCGTTGGCTCATGGGCTGACCTCCGGCCTTGGCGCTGCGGCGAGGCCGGGGGTTTCACACCCCCGGACCCCCGTGGGATATTTGGACCAGAATGAAAGGGCAAGGGGCGGGGAGGGGCGGCGATGTCGCATCATCTTCAACCTGATGCGAAATACCCCCGGGGGTGAATTGGCCGTCAGGCCAAGAGGGGGCGGCGCCCCCTTACCCGGCCTGTTTCATCTCGAAGCCCTCGGCCAGCTTGTCCGCGGGGGCGATCGGGTATTCGCCGGAGAAGCAGGCGTCGCAGAATTTCGGGTCGGCGGGATCGCGGCCCGCCGCCTCGCCCGCCGCGCGGTAGAGCCCGTCGAGCGAGATGAATTTCAGGCTGTCGACCCCGATCCAGTCGCGCATCTCGTCCTCGGACATGGTGGCGGCGAGGAGTTTGGAGCGTTCGGGCGTGTCCACCCCGTAGAAGCAGGGCCAGGCGGTGGGGGGGGAGGCGATGCGGAAATGCACTTCCGCCGCGCCGGCGTCGAGGATCATGTCCTTGATCTTGCGCGAGGTGGTGCCGCGCACCACCGAATCGTCCACGAGGATCACCCGCTTGCCGCGGATCAGCGCGCGGTTCACGTTCAGCTTCAGCCGCACGCCCATGTTGCGGATCTGCTCGGTCGGCTCGATGAAGGTGCGGCCCATATACTGGTTGCGGATGATGCCCATCGCATAGGGGATGCCGGATTGCTGCGAAAAGCCGATGGCGGCGGGGGTGCCGCTGTCGGGCACCGGGCAGACCAGATCGGCATCGACCGGCGCCTCTTTCGCCAGTTCCACCCCGATCTGGCGGCGCGTCTCGTAGACCGAGCGGCCCATCAGGATCGAATCGGGGCGCGAGAAATAGACCTGCTCGAAGATGCAGAAGCGCGATTTCGCCGGGGCGAAGGGGCGGGTGGACTGGATGGCGTCGCCCTCGATCACCACCATCTCGCCCGGTTCGATCTCGCGCACGAATTCGGCGCCGCAGATGTCGAGCGCGCAGGTCTCCGAGGCGAGGCACCAGCCGCTGTCGCCGAGCCGTCCGAGCACCAGCGGCCGCACGCCATGGGCGTCGCGCACGCCGATCAGCTTGGTGCGCGTCATCGCGACCACCGAGAAGGCGCCCTCGACCCGGCGCAGCGCGTCCTTGATGCGTTCGGAGATATTGCTCTGGATCGAGCGCGCCATCAGGTGGATGATGCATTCGCTGTCCGACGAGGACTGGAAGATCGAGCCGCGCTCGATCAGCTCGCGGCGCAGCGCGGCGGCATTGGTCAGGTTGCCGTTATGGGCGATGGCGGCGCCGCCCATCGCGAATTCGCCGAAGAAGGGCTGCACGTCGCGGATCGCGGTCGCGCCCTTGGAGCCGGCGGTGGAATAGCGCACATGGCCGATGCCGATGGCGCCGGGCAGGGTGGCCATCACATCGGCGCGGGTGAAGTTGTCGCGCACATAGCCGAAGCGGCGGGCCGAGTTGAAACCCTGTTCCGGGTCGTAGGTGACGATGCCGCCCGCCTCCTGCCCGCGATGCTGGAGCGCGTGCAGGCCGAGCGCCACGAAATTCGCGGCGTCCGTCACGCCGGTCACGCCGAAGATGCCGCATTCCTCCTTCAGCTTGTCGCCGTCCTCGAGGGGATCGAACGGGGTGCCGGGGATGGCGCGCATGGGGCTCTCCGAATCCGAAGGGGGGGCTTCGCGCCCCATGTAATGCGTAGGGGCGGGAGTGTCACCCCCCGCCCCGATCACGCTTTTCAGTTGCTGTCCGCCGGGGCCTCGGGCGTCACCGGGGCGGCGGGGGCGGCGCAGACCGCGACCAGCCCCTCGTATTTGCGCACGATCCAGCCCGGCGCGTCGGAGGGGATGTTCTCGTCCAGATTGCCCTGGAAGGCGGCGAAGACCTTGGCGGAGCGGGAATTGTCGACCATCGGGATCGAATTGGCCGCCACCGCGCGGTCGTAGACGATGAAGGCCACCGCCACCAGCAGCACGCCGCGCAGCACGCCGAAGAGGAAGCCGAGGCCCTGGTCGAGCCCGCCCAGCACCGACTGGTTGATCCAGCTCGACAGGAGCGGCGTGAAGAGGGCGGCCAGCACCAGACCCACGGCGAAGACGGCGGCGAAGGCGGCGATCACCGAAAGCTCGCAACTGTCGGCCAGCATCTCGCCCACCACGGGGAGTTCCTTCACCAGCGGCTGCGCCTGGGCGGCGAAGACATAGGCCAGCACCGCCGCGCCGATCCAGCCGGCGATCGCCATCGCCTCGCGCACCAGGCCGCGCGAATAGGCGAGGATCGCCGACAGCACGATGACCGCGGCCACCACGCCGTCGATAATGGTGAAACCTTCCATTCCCGTCTCCCCGGGGGCGTCAGCCCGCCCCGAACATTTCGCCGACGAACGCCGTCAGGTCGGCCGTCTCGCGCAGGCGCATTCCCTCCGCCTGACCGGCCTTGGACCGGGCGGGCAATGTGGCCTGTGAAAAACCAAGTTTCGCCGCCTCTTTCAACCTGTTTTCGGTCTGGCCCACCGGACGCAGCGCGCCCGAGAGCGAGATTTCCCCGAAAAGCACCATGTCTGGCGGAATTGCCACATCCTCGCGCGCGCTGAGAAGCGCGGCGGCGACAGCGAGGTCGGCGGCCGGTTCGGTGACCCGCATCCCCCCGGCGACATTGAGAAAAACGTCGAGCCCGGCGAAGGGGATGCCGCAGCGCGCCTCCAGCACGGCGAGGATGGTGGAGAGCCGGCCCGAATCGAGGCCGACCACCGTGCGGCGCGGCGTGCCGAGGTTCGACGGCGCGACGAGGGCCTGGATCTCGGTCAGCACCGGCCGCGTGCCCTCGATCCCGGCGAAGACGGCGGAGCCGGGCGTCGCCGCCTCGCGGTCCGACAGGAACAGGGCGGAGGGGTTGAGCACCTCGGCCAGCCCGTCGCCCGTCATCTCGAACACGCCGATCTCGTCGGCCGGGCCGAAGCGGTTCTTCACCGCGCGCAGGATGCGGAACTGGTGGCCGCGCTCGCCCTCGAAGTAAAGCACGGTGTCGACCATGTGTTCCAGCACGCGGGGGCCGGCGATGGCGCCCTCCTTGGTGACATGGCCCACGATCACCACCGCCGTGCCGCGCCGCTTGGCGAAGTTCACCAGCTCATGCGCGGCGGCGCGGACCTGGGAGACCGAGCCGGGCGCGCTTTCCACATTGTCGAGCCACATGGTCTGGATCGAATCGATGATCGCCAGCGCCGGCCGCTCGGTGTCGAGCGTGGTCAGGATGTCGCGCAGGCTGGTCTCGGCGCCGAGGCCGACCGGGGCCTGCGACAGGCCGAGGCGCTGCGCGCGCATCCTGACCTGCGCCGCCGCTTCCTCGCCGGAGATATAGAGGCATTTCAGGCCGGTGCGCGCGAAACTGGCGGCGGCTTGCAGCAGCAGGGTGGATTTGCCGATCCCCGGATCGCCGCCGACCAGGATCGCCGAGGCCGGCACCAGCCCGCCGCCCAGCACCCGGTCCAGCTCGCCGATGCCCGAGGCGGCGCGGGGCGGCGGCGCCTCTTCGGTCGCCAGATCGGAGATCGGGATGGAGCGGCCGCGCTGCGCCGGTTTCGGCCCGGCCGAGAGCGGCGCCTCCTCGGCGATGGAGTTCCAGGCGCCGCAGCCCTCGCATTTGCCGGCCCATTTGCCGTAGACCGCGCCGCAGGCGGAACAGACGTAGCTCGGTCCCTTCGCCATCAGCGCCAGGCCTCCGCCGTGAGGGTGAGCGAGCGCAGCCGCGCCTCGGGGTCGTAGCAATCGCTGACCAGCATCAATTCGTCGGCGCCGGTCTCCGCTACGATCCGCTCCAGCCCGGCGCGGACCTGTTCCGGGGTGCCGACGGCCGAGCAGCGCAGCATGGCGCCGACATGCGCCTCCTCGGCGCGGGTCCAGTCGATCCGTTCCACCGGCGGCAGGCTGTAGCTGCGATTGTTGCGCACGAGGCCGAGGAAGCCTTGCTGCGTGGTGGTGAACAGCACCCGCGCCTCGGCCTCGGTGGGGGCGCAGACCGCGTTGGCGGCGACGATGGCATGGGGGGCGGCGAGGCGGTCCGAGGGCTTGAAACGGGTGCGGTAAAGCTCCAGCGCGTCGAGCAGCGCGGCGGGTGCGAAATGCGAGGCGAAGGCGTAGGGCAGGCCGAGTTCGGCGGCCAGTAGCGCGCCGAAATGCGAGGAGCCGAGGATGATCACCTCGGCATCGGTTCCGGGCGCCGGCACGGCGCGGATGCGCGGACGGCCATCCTCGGGCGCGAAATAGTTGAGCAGTTCCACCACATCCTGCGGGAAGGCGTCGCCGCGCGCCGGATCGGTGCGCAGCGCCCGCATCATCGTCACGCCATCGGTGCCCGGCGCCCGGCCGAGGCCGAGGTCGATCCGGCCGGGATGAAGCTGCGCCAGCGTGCCGAATTGCTCGGCGATGACATAGGGCGCGTGGTTGGGCAGCATGACGCCGCCGGCGCCGACCCGGATCCTCCGCGTCGCCGCCGCGACATGGGCGATCACCACCGAAGTCGCGGCGGAGGCGACGCCGACCATGTTGTGATGCTCGGCCAGCCAGTAGCGGCGGAAGCCGAGGTCTTCGACATGCGCGGCCACGCGCGCGGCGTTGCGCAGGGCCTGCGCCGGCCCCTGATCCTCGCGCACGCGGGTCAGATCGAGCAGGGAAAGCGGCGGGCGGGTCATTGCGGGCTCCTGAGAAACAGCGAGACGAGGATGAGGGCGGTGAACAGGTAGACTCCCCACGCCACCTCGACCGTGGCAAGCCCGACCCCCTTCACGATCACGACATAAAGCGCGATCAGGAACACATCGGCCATGGCGAGCTTGCCGAGGACGGCGAGCGCCGGCTCCGCCCGCGCGTCGAGCAGGCCGAAATCGCGTAAGCTGCGGCCCAGCACCTTCAGCATCGGCGCGAAGACGGCGCAGAAGGTGACGACCAGCGCCAGCACCGCGTCGCTTTCCCACAGCGATTGCAGGCCCGAGATCACCGAGATCTCCGACAGGCCGAAGATCGGCAACAGGCCCGCCCGCAGCAGCGGCGCGAACCATGACAGCGGAAACAGCAGGACCAGCAGCAGGTTGAGGATGCGCGACATGCGCGCGACCATGGGGGCAAACGCCCCGGCCCGCAAGGC
>JBDHSR010000153.1:0-7690 GCA_039808305.1 Gemmobacter sp.
AAGCCGCTGAACAAGGACGACAAGCGGCAGTTGGAACAGGTGGTGCGCGTGCTGAAGCGCACCGTGGCCGAGATCGAAGCGGAGTGACAGCGATGACCCTTCTGACCACCGAGGAATACAAGGCCATCGCCGCCGGGCTGTCGTTCCCGACCCAGGCCTTCATCGACGGCCGCTTCCGCCCGGCGATCTCGGGCCGGACCTTCGACACGGTGAACCCCGCCACCGGCGCGGTGCTGGCACAGGTCGCCGCCTGCGGGCCGGAGGATGTGGATTTCGCCGTCGCGAAGGCGCGCGACGCCTTCGAGGACGGCCGCTGGTCGCGCCTGCATCCGCGCGAGCGCAAGGAGGTGCTGATCCGGCTGGCGAAGCTCATCAAGCGCAACGCCCGCGAGCTGGCGGTGATGGAAAGCCTCGACAGCGGCAAGACCATCTTCGATTGCGAAACCGTGGATGTGCCGGAAACCATCCATTGCCTGACCTGGCACGCGGAACTGATCGACAAGATCTACGACCAGACCGCGCCGGCCTCGGACGACCATATAGCGCTGGTTGTGCGCGAGCCGGTGGGGGTGGTGGGCCTCGTGCTGCCGTGGAACTTCCCGCTGCTGATGCTGGCCTGGAAGATCGGCCCGGCGCTGGCGGCGGGGTGTTCGGTCCTCGTGAAACCGGCGCAGGAAACTTCGCTCACCGCGCTGCGCGTCGCCGAACTGGCGATGGAGGCCGGGGTGCCGGCGGGCGTCTTCAACGTGCTGCCGGGCGGCGGCGCCGAGGTGGGGGAACCCATCGGCCGGCATATGGACATCGACGCGGTGTCCTTCACCGGCTCGACCGCGACGGGGCGGCGCTTCCTTACCTATGCGGCGGAATCGAACCTCAAGGAGGTGACGCTGGAGATGGGCGGCAAGAACCCGGCGGTGGTGCTGGACGATGCCGAGAATCTCGACCGGGTGGCGGCGCATGTCGTCAACGGCGCCTTCTGGAACATGGGCGAGAACTGCTCGGCCTCGTCGCGCCTGATCGTGCAGAAGGGGGTGAAGGAGGAATTGCTGAAACGCATCCTCGCCCATGCCCGCGAATGGCCGATGGGCGATCCGCTCGACCCGGTGAACCGGGTGGGGGCGCTGGTCTCGCCTGCGCATTTCGACAAGGTGGCGGGCTATCTGGGCAAGGGGCCGAAAGTGCTGCTCGGCGGCAAGGCCGAGGGTGGCTTCGTGGAGCCGACCATCCTGGAAGTCGCCCGCGACGCGAAACAGGCGCGGGAAGAGATCTTCGGCCCGGTCCTGTCGGTGCTGACGGTCGACAGTTTCGACGAGGCCATCGCGCTCGCGAACGACACCGGATACGGCCTCGCCGCCTCGATCTTCACCGCCAATGTGAAGAAGGCGATCCGCGGCGCGCGGGCGATCCGGGCCGGCACGGTCACGGTGAACAGCTTCGGCGAGGGCGACATCTCCACCCCGTTCGGCGGCTTCAAGCAGTCCGGCTTCGGCGGGCGCGACAACGGCATCCATGCCCATGACCAGTATACCCAGATCAAGACGATCTGGGTCGACCTGGCCGACGACCGGGACGAGGCCGTGGCATGACCCACCATGCCGCGCGGCGCGTGCCGGTCCATCGCGGCCCCGCCGCATGGTCCGCCATCCTTCCGGGGCAGCCCGCCCCGGAAGTGCTGGAGGGCGACCTGACCGCCGATTTCGTGCTGGTGGGCGGCGGTTTCGCGGGCCTTTCCGCCGCGCGGCGGCTGCGGCAGTTGAACCCCGGCGCAAGCGTGGTGGTGCTGGAGGCCGGGCGGCTGGCCGAGGGCGCCTCGGGGCGCAATTCCGGCTTCATGATCGACCTGCCGCACGAGCTGACCTCGGACGACTATGCCGGCGGGGGCGACGACCGGGAGGTGATCGCGCTCAACCGCACCGCCATCGGCTTCGCGCGCGAGGCGGTGGCGGAATACGGCATCGACCCGAACTATTTCGACCCCGCCGGCAAGATCAACGGCGCGGCGAGCGAGACGGCCGACCGGCTGAACCTCAGCTATGCCCGCCATCTGGCGGGTATCGGCGAGCCGAGCGAGCGGCTGGACGGGCGGCAGATGCGGGAGCTGACCGGCAGCCGGCATTACGTCTCGGGCCTCTACACGCCGGGCACGGTGATGCTGCAACCGGCGGGCTATATCCGCGCGCTGGGGCAGGGGCTGCGGCGCGACGGGGTGCGGGTGTTCGAGAATTCCGCCGTGCTGCGGCTGGACCGGCGCGGATCGGGCTGGGAGGTCGCCACCGCGCGCGGCAAGGTCGGCGCGGGCCGGGTGATCCTGGCCAATAACGGCCATCTGGAAAGCTTCGGCTTCGACCGCAACCGGCTGATGCACATCTTCCTCTACGCCTCGATGACGGTGGAGATGGACGCGGCGGCGATCAAGGCGCTGGGCGGGCAGCCGCGCTGGGGCATCACGCCGTCGGACCCGATGGGCACCACCATGCGCCGCATCGACAGCGGGCAGGGCGGCAACCGCATCATCACCCGCACCTGCGCCACCTTCGAGCCCGAGATGGAGGCGCGCGAGACCACGCTGCGCCGCACCGCCCGCGTGCAGCGCGAGAAATTCGAGGAACGTTTCCCGCAACTGGCCGGGATGGCGATGGAATACAGCTGGGCCGGGCATCTCTGCCTCAGCCGCAACGGGGTGGAGGCGATGCGGCAGCTGGAGGACGGGCTCTGGTCCGCCTGCATCTGCAACGGCCTCGGCACCGCGCGCAGCACGCTGACCGGGATCGGGGCGGCGGAACTGGCCTCGGGCGTGGAAAGCGCCGTCACCCGGCATTTCGCGGCGCAGGCCGCGCCCGCCCGCCTGCCGCCGCGCCCGTTCTCGACCATCGGGGCCAATGCCTATCTGCGCTGGAAGGAATGGCGCGCGGGCAAGGAGTGAAGGGGCGAAATCGCTTGAAGGAGTTTACCTCGGGGATGTTCCCCGAGGTTCACGGCAAGCTCAGCTTCGCCATCCGTCCGCCATCCACCGTCCAGACCTGCCCGGTGACGAAAGCCGCCTCGTCGGAGGCGAGCCAGGCGACAAGGGCGGCGACCTCCTCCGGCCTGCCGGTGCGGCCGACCGGGTGGATGCGGCCGATCTCGCGGCGGAAGGCGGCGGGGTCGGGCATCGACTCGATGAAATCCACGTTCAGCTCGGTGTCGATCCAGCCCGGCGCGACGGCGTTGCAGCGGATCTCGGTCGAGTGATCCACCGCCACCGCCCGCGTCAGCCCGTGCAGCCCGGCCTTCGAGGCGCAATAGGCGGCATGGCGCGGGTTCGACCCCAACCCCTCGATGGAGCCGATATTGACGATCGCCCCGCGCGCGGCCCGCAGATGCGGCAGGGCGGCGCGGATGAACAGGAAGGGGGCGGTGAGGTTGACGCGCAGGTTGCGCTCCCAATCGGCGAGGCTCATGTCCTCCACCGCCGCCTCCTGCATCATGCCGGCATTGTTGACCAGCACGTCCAGCCGCCCGGCGCGGGCCGCGACCTCGGCCACCACGCGAGCGGGGCTTTCCGGGTCGGCCAGATCGGCGGCGATCCCTTCGAACTCCGTATCCGGGCCGCGCTGGGCGGTGAAGACCCGCGCGCCCTCCGCCGCCAGCCGCCGGGCGATGGCCTGCCCGATGCCGCTGCGCCCGCCGGTGACCAGCGCGACCTTGCCCCGGAACCGCATCAGCCCACCGCCTTTCCGCCATTCACCTCGACCAGCGCGCCGCACATGTAGCGCGCCGCGTCGGAGGCGAGGAACAGGATCACCTCGGCGATGTCCTCCGGTTCGGCGATGCGGCCCAGCGGCACGGTCTTGCCCAGCTCCGCCACCGCCGTGTCGGGATCGAAGCCGCGTCTGGCGAAGCCGGTGCGCAGCATCGGCGTGTTCACCTCGTTCGGGGCGACCGCGTTGATGCGGATGCCCTGATGGGCGTGATCCATCCCCATGCATTGCGTCAGCGAGGCGATGGCGGCCTTGGTCATGCAATAGACCGCGTGGTTCGGCCCCGGCCGCAGCCCCCAGCAGGAGGCGACGTTGACGATGGCCCCGCCCTTGCCCGCCATCAGCGGGATGGCGGCGCGGCAGATGCGGAACGGCGCCTCGACATTGACGCCGAGCGACAGGTTCCAATCGGCGTCGCTGGTCTCGGTCACCTTGCCGCGGGTGATGACGCCCGCGTTGTTCACCACGATGTCGAGCCCGCCCAGCCCCGCCTGCGCCGCCGCCGGCAGCCCGTCGGCATAGGCCGGGTCGCGCAGGTCGCCGGGCAGGTGCAGCTCCGCCTCGATGCCGGAGGTGTCGCGGTCGGCCACCGCCACCCGCGCGCCGCCGGCGCGCAACGCCCGCACGATGGCGCCGCCGATACCGCCCGAGGCGCCGGTGACCAGCGCGGTCTTGCCAGAGAAATCGCTCATGTCTGCCTCATCCGAAGGAAATGACGGGGGCGCCGAAGATGCCCTCCTCGGGCACCACGCCGAGGCCGGGGCCCTCGGGCAGCCGGATATGGCCGCCTACGATGTTCACCCCCGCCTTGTCGTAATTGCCCTCGATATAGGGCTGGGCCAGCCAGACGCCCTCGTTCAGGCGCGGGGCCACCGTGGCGCCGATATGGGTGCAGGCGGCGGCGATGATGTCGCCGCCCCAGGCGTCGTCGCAGGTATGGGGCAGGGTGCGCGCCTCGCAGATGTCGCGGAAGGCGGCCATCTGCTGAAGCCCGCCGATCCGCGTCACCTTCATGCCGAAGCCGTCGCACAGGCCCTGGCCGGCGGTGCGCACGACCGTCGCCAGATCCTCGCCCGCCTCGTCGATATAGATGCCGTGATGCACTTGGCCGCGGATCGCCGCGATCTCCTCGATCGAGTTGCAGGGCTGTTCCAGGATGAACGGAATGTCGGGGCATTCGCGCGACAGGCGCAGCGCGTCGCGCGTCGGCAATCCGCGATTGCCATCGGCGGCGAGCCGCACGCCGGTGCCGCGCGCCACTTCCCAGACCTTGCGCAGGACGGCGATGTCCACCTCCACCGGCCGGCCGCCGATCTTGATCTGGAGGCGCGGATAGCCCTCGGCGATCTTGTCGGCGGCGATGCGGGCGATCTCGTCGGGCTCGCCCACGCCGGTGGCGTAGTAGGAGGGGACGTTCTCGGTGACCGCGCCGCCCAGCAGGTCGGCCACCCGCATCCCGGTGGCCTTGCCCAGCAGGTCATGCGCGGCGATGTCGATGGCGGCCTTGGCGTAGCGATGGCCGTTCAGCAGCCCGTCCATCCGGCGGCGCAGCGCCAGCGGGTGCAGCGTGGCCCCGATCAGCCCTTGCCCCATCTCGGCCAGCGCGGCGCGGGCGCCCTTCGCGTGATGCGGCTGGTAGGTCGGCCCCACGGGGCAGGTCTCGCCCCAGCCGACAAGGCCGGTATCGGTGACGATCTTCACCAGCGTTGTGTCCAGCGCCCAGACCTTGGCGTTCGCCATGGTATAGGGGCCGTTCTTCACCGGCAGGTCATGGGCGTAGACGTGGATTTCGGTGATCTTCATGGCAGGGTTCCGGGGTCAGAGGGCATCGTCGGCCGGCGGGATCAGCACCAGCTTGCCGACATGGGATTTGGCGAGGAAATCCTTCTGCGCCTGCACGATGTCGGCCAGCGGATAGGTGCGGGCGACGATGGGGCGGATCTCGCCCGCCTCGATGTAGCGCACGAGGTTCTCGAACACCTCGTCGTCGTAGAAGGTGCAGCCGTAGAAGGTCAGGTCCTTCAGATAGAGGTTGCGCATGTCCAGCTCGACGATGGGGCCGGCGATGGCCCCGGCGATGGCATAGCGGCCGCCCCGGCGCAGCACCTCGGGCAGTTCGGGAAAGCCCGGCCCGGCGGCGATGTCGATCACCACGTCCACGCTGTCGCGACCCAGGGCGGCCACCAGGCTTTCGCCGCGCGGCACCACGCGGGCCGCCCCCAGTGCCATCACCTGATCGGCCTTGTCGGCGCCGGCCAGCGCGATGACGGTGGCGCCGCGACGCCGCGCCAGTTGCACCGCGGCCGAGCCGACCCCGCCCGAGGCGCCGGTGACCAGCACCGTCTCGCCCCGCCGGACCCCCGCGCGATGCACCAGCCCCTCGGCCGTGGACCAGGCGCAGGGCATGGAGGCGAGTTCCGCATCCGACCAGTCGCAGTTCACCGCATAGGTCTCGGCCGAGGGCGCAACGGTGTATTGCGCGAAACCGCCGTCGCATTCCGAGCCGAAGGTCCAGCATTCCCACGGCCGCCGGTCGACATAGGTCCGCAGCAGGTTGCGCACGATGACCCGCTGGCCGATCCGGCCGGGATCGACGCCTTCGCCCACCGCGACGATATGGCCGCAGCAATCGGCGCCCTGGATGCGGGGGAAACGCAGCGCCGCGCCGGTCCAGCTCGCATCCGCGTCCTCCGCGGCGGAGAAGCCGGCGGCGCCCCCGGCATTGGAGCCCTCGGTCACCGCCCGGGAATACCAGGCGGTGCGGGTGTTGATGTCGGTGTTGTTGACCGCCGAGGCGGCGACGCGGATCAGCACCTCGCCCGCCTTGGGCTGCGGCACCGGCACGTCGGTGCGGTAGTCCAGCGCCTCGTATCCGCCATGGCCGGTCAACAGGACGGCGTGCATCGTCTGTTTCACTTGTCGCTCCATCCGGCGGAGGGTCAATATTCGGTGTTCAGCGCGTCTTCCGCCGGGATCTCGCGCTCGCGCCGGGCGATATAGTCGCGCAGCGCCTCGTCGATGCCGGGGTCGAGCTTCGGCTCCTCGTAGTCGCCGAGCAGCTTGCGCGCGTGATCCAGCGCGCGCTGGGTGATCTCGACCGAGCCCTCGGCCTGCCATTGCTCGATGGAGTTGTTGTCGAACAGCTTCGGCATGAAGAAGGCGCGCTCGAAGTTTTCCAGCGTATGCGGATGGCCGAGGTAATGCCCGCCGGGGCCGACATCGCGCACGGCCGCAAGCGCCTCATCGAAATCGTCCCAGCGCGGGCCTTCGGCCATGCGGTAGCCCATGGCGCACATCTCGGCATCGACCACGAACTTGGCGACGGAGCAATGCATCCCGGCCTCGTTCCAGCCCGCCGAATGCCAGATGTAATTGGCCCCCGCGTGCAGCACCGCGTTCATCGTCATGGCGCTTTCATAACCGGCCTGCGCGTCGAAGGTCTTGGCCCCGCCGAGCAGGTTCGAGGTGCGCCACGGCACGCCGTAGAACCGTGCCATCTGGCCGATCATGAAGTTCATCAGGCTGATCTCCGGCGTTCCCGCCATCGGCGCGCCGGATTTCATCGAAACGGTGGACAGGTAATGGCCGTAGATCGCCGGCGCCCCCTTGCGGATCACCTGCGTATAGGCCAGCGCCGACAGCGCCTCGGCGTTGAGCTGCGCCACGGCGGGGGCGACCGAGGCGGGCGTGTTGGCGCCGCCCAGCACGAAGGGCGAACACAGCACCGGCTGGCGGCGCTTCACGAAGGCGCGCATCGCCGACAGCATCGTCTCGTCCCAGACCAGCGGCGAGTTGCCGTTGCAATTGCCGGTGGTGACGGGGGTTTCCTCCATCACGTCGCGGCCGAACAGGATCTCGCACATATCCATCACATCCTCGGCGTTCTTGCCCGAGGTGGTCATGCCCATGAAGGTCTTGTCGGAATGCTTCATCGAGGAATAGGTGATGTG
>JBDHSR010000154.1:0-7684 GCA_039808305.1 Gemmobacter sp.
GCGGGGCCGTCCTCCTCGATCCGGCCCTCGTGCAGGAAGATCACCCGGCTCGCCACGTCGCGCGCGAAGGCGAGTTCGTGGGTGACCAGCAGCATCGTCCGCCCCTCGCCCGCCAGCATCCGGATCACCTGCAACACCTCCTCCACCCGCTCGGGGTCGAGCGCGCTGGTCGGCTCGTCGAACAGCATGACCTCGGGATGCATGGCGAGCGCGCGGGCGATGGCGGCGCGCTGCTGCTGGCCGCCGGAGAGATGGGCGGGATAGGCGCCGCTCTTCTCGGCGATGCCGACCTTGGACAGCAACGCCATCGCCTCGGCCTCGGCCTCCCGCCGGTCGCGGCCCTGCACATGCACCGGCGCCTCGGTCAGGTTTTGCAGGATGGTCATGTGCGACCAGAGATGGAAGCTCTGGAACACCATGGCGACCTTGGCGCGCAGCCGGTCCACCTGTTTCTGGTCGGCGATGGCGAGGCCGCCGCCCTTGGCGGGCTTCAGCCGCACCGCCTCGCCCACCAGCTCGATCTGGCCGGAGCTGGGCAGTTCCAGCAGGTTGGCGCAGCGCAGCAGGGTCGACTTGCCGGAGCCGGAGGCGCCGAGGATGGCGATCACCTCGCCCTTCCGCGCCGCGAGCGTCACGCCCTTCAGCACCTCGAGCGCGCCGAAGCTCTTGCGGATGTCGCGCAGCAGCAGCGCGGGGCGGGCGTCGGGGTCAGCCATGGGTGTGTTCCGGTTGGGCCGGGCCGCTCTCCGGGCGGCGGCGATGCGGGGACAGCCAGTGGTCCAGCATCTCGACCGCCCGCGTCAGGGCGAGGTTGATGACGAGGTAGAGGATGCCGGCCGCGATGAACACCTCGACCGGGCGATAGGTGTCGGCGTTCAGCCGGGCCGCGATGCCGGTGATGTCGGCCAGCGTGATGATGGAGGCGAGCGAGGTCGCCTTCACCATCAGGATCAGCTCGTTGCCATAGGCGGGCAGCGCCTGCCGCAGGGCGATGGGCAGGATGATCCGGCGATAGAGCAGGAGGCCCGACATGCCGCAGGCCCGCGCCGCCTCGACCTCACGCGCCGGAACGGCGGAGAGGGCGCCGCGGATGATCTCGCTGCCATAGGCCGAGGTGCTGATGGAGAGCGCCAGGATGGCGCACCAATAGGGCTCGCGGAAGAAGCCCCAGAGGCCGACTTGTTGCAGGAAGGGGCGGAACTGGCCCATGCCGTAATAGATCAGGAAGATCAGCACCAGGAGCGGCGTGCCCCGGAAGACGAAGACATAGGCCCGCGCGACCCAGCGCAGCGGGGCGACCGGCGCGCGGCGCATCAGCGCGAGGACCAGCGCCGCCGCGCAGCCGATCAGGAACGACACCAGCGTCAGCTTCAGCGTGACCGGCACGCCGGGTAGCAAAGCGAGGAAGGTGTCGCGGATGAAGGCAAGCTCCATGTCAGCGCCCCTCCGGCAGGTGGCGGCGGCTGCGCGCCTCGGCCAGTTCGAACAGGATCTGGCTGAGCCAGGTGATGAGCAGGTAGATCCCGGCGGCGATCAGGTAGAACTCGAACGGGCGGCGGGTCGATCCGGCGGCGATCTGCGCCTGCCGCAGCAGCTCCACCAGGCCGGTGACCGAGATCAGCGCGGATTCCTTCAGCGACATCTGCCAGATATTGCCGATGCCGGGCAGCGCATGTTGCAGCACCTGCGGCGCGATGATCCGGCGGAACATCAGCCACGGCCCCATGCCGCAGGCCCGCGCCGCCTCGATCTCGCCGGGCGAGAGCACCCGGAAGGCGCTGCGCAGCACCTCGGCCTGATAGGCGCCGGTCACCACCCCGATGGCGAGCGCGCCGGCGAGGAAGGGCGGCACGCCGGTGAAGCCCTCATGCCCCAGGGCATTGGCGGCGGCGGTCAGGCCCATCGAGCCGCCGAAATAGAAGAGATAGACCACGAGGATTTCCGGCAGCCCGCGCAGCACCGTCGTATAGCTGCCGGCGGCGATGCGCGCGGCGGGCCGGCCGGCGATCCGGCCCCAGGCGGCCAGCGCGCCGAGGCCGATGCCGATCAGGAACCCGGTGGCCGCCACCGCCACCGTGACCAGCGCGGCGAGCGCGAGGCTCTGGCCCCAGCCCTCGGGGCCGAAGCTCAGCAAGGTCAGGATCTCCGCCATGAAACCTCCTTTGCCGGCCGCCGGGCCCGCGTCACATGTTGAACTGGAATCCGTCCACCGTCAGCGCCTGTCCGGTGATGAAGCAGGGCTCCGAGGTGGCGAGGAAGGCGACGAGCCGCGACACGTCCTGCGCGCAGCCCAGCCTGCCCGCCGCGATGCCCTTGGTGAACTTCTCGGCCTGAAGCGTGATATGGGTGTCGACCTCGGTCTGGATCACGCCGGGGCAGATCGCGTTGATCAGCACCTTCGGCCCCAGCTCCTTCGCCAGCGCCCGCGTCATGCCGAGGATGCCGGCCTTGGCCGAGGCATAGGCGAAGCGGCTGACCGCCGCCGTCACCCCGCCCGACAGCGCGTTCAGCGACGAGATCGAGACGATCCGCCCGCCCTCCCGCGCCATCATGTGCCGCGCGGCGGGCTGGATGTAGTTGAAGCAGCTTTTCAGGTTGATGGCGATGGCGCGGTCGAACTCGGCCTCGGTCATCTCGAGGATGCCCTGCGGCGCGGAGCGGCCGGCATTGTTGACCAGCACCTCCAGCCCGCCGAGGCCCGCGATGGTCTCGGCGACGATCCGGGCCGCCCGCGCGTGATCGGCCACGTCGGCGGCGAAGGTCATCACCCGCACGCCCTTGGCGCGCAACTGCTCCGCCGTCTCGGCCATTTCCGGCTCCAAGAGGTCGACGATGGCGAGATCGTGGCCGGCCTCCGCCAGATCCATCGCGCAAGCCTTGCCGATCCCCCGCGCCGCGCCGGTCACCAATGCCGCCTTCCGCCCTCGATTCATCTTCCGCCTCGTGATTTCCATTTGACAGCCCCATGTTCGGGGGCGCATCATAATTCATCAACAGAAATATAGTTCACATACATGAACAAAGACTCTGCCGAGGTAAAATCCGCCGCCCGTGTGCTGGAGCTTCTGGAGCTGCTGGCCCGCGCGCCCGGTCCGATGTCGCTGAAGGAGATCGTGGACGAGCTCTGCTATCCGAAAAGCTCGGCCTTCAACCTGCTGGCCACGCTGGTGGCGCGGGGCTATGTGACGCGGGAACAGGGCGACCTTTACCGGCTGCACGAGGCGGTGCGCGGCGGCCCCGGCTGGATGGGCGGCCCCGAGGCGCAGCTTGTCGCCACCGCCCGCCCGGTGATGGAGGCGCTGCGCGACGCGCTGGGCGAGACGGTGTTCCTCGGCGGGCGGCGGCGCGACGGGCGGGTGAAGCTGCTGGCGAAATGCGTCAGCCGGCAGGCCATCCGCTTCGACAGCGACCTCAACGTGTCGGACCCGTCCTATTGCACCGCCATGGGGCGGGTGCTGCTGTCGCATTGGGCGCCGGACCGGGTGAGCGCCTATCTCGCCCGCGAGCGCATCGTGCGGATCACCGACCATACGGTGATCGACCGCGCCCAGATCCGCCAGATCATCGAGGCGGCGCGCGCCAACGGCTATGCGATCAGCGATCAGGAAGCGGTCGCGGGCGGCTCGGGCGTGGCCGCGCCGGTGCGCGACCAGCGCGGCGAGGTGGTGGCGGCGCTGAACGCGGCGACCGTCTCGCTGCGGTTCGACCAACAGCGGCAGCGGATGATCGACCAGGTGATCCGCCATGCCGACGAACTGAGCGCGCGGCTGGGCCATCGCGCCATTCCATCGCAGGAGAGTTGAATGACGATCGACTTCACGGGCCGGCGGGTGCTGGTCAGCGGCGCCGCGCGCGGCATCGGCCACGGCATCGTGGCGGCCTTTGTGGAAACCGGGGCCGAGGTGGTCGCGGGCGACGTGCTGGAGATGGATTTCGCGGCGCCGGTGCGCGCCCGGCATCTCGACGTGACCGACCCCGCCTCGATCGACGCGCTGCTCGCCGCCGAGGGGGATTTCGACATCTATGTCCATGTCGCGGGCGGCGTTCTGGGCCAGAAGCGGCGCCCGGTGGAAGAGGTGCCCCCCGCCGACTGGGACGCGATCTATGGCGTGAACGTGCGCGGCGCGTTTCTGGTCGACCGGGCGCTGGTGCCGGGCATGAAGCGGCGCGGCGGCGGCAAGATCGTGCATATCTCCAGCGGCGCCGGCCTCGGCGTCAGCATGACCGGCATCCAGGCCTATGCCAGCGCCAAGGCGGCGCTGATCGGCCTCACCCGGCAACTGGCGCATGAGCTGGGGCCGTTCGGCATCAACGTGAACGCGGTGGCGCCGGGCTTCCTGCGCACCAGCCCGGATTACGAACGCCAGTGGCGCGATTACGGGGCGGAGCGGCAGGAGGAAATCCTGCGCTCCATCCCGCTGCGCCGGCTGGGCGAACCGCAGGACATCGCCAATGCGGTGCTGTTCCTCGCCTCGCCGATGGCCGCATGGATCACCGGCCAGACGCTGAGCGTGGACGGGGGGCCCTGCTGATGACGCAAGCCCCGCTTCCCACCTGGACCTGGCCGGAGGACCGGCTGCGCCAGATCCTGAACCGCGCGCGGGCCGGGCGCAGCCTGCGGCCGGCAAGCTGGCCGGGCGGCGCGCGCTGCGCGGTGGCGCTGTCCTTCGATTCCGACCACGACACGTTCGAGCTGCGCGACGGCGGCAAGTCGATCTCCGCCCTGTCGCAGGGCCATTACGGCGCGCGGCAGGGCGTGCCGCGCATCCGCGCCCTGCTGGAGCGCACCGGCATCCCGGCCAGCTTCTTCGTGCCCGCGGTCACCGCGCTGCATTACCCCGAGGAACAGCGGGCGCTGATCGCCGAGGGGCACGAGATCGCGCTGCATGGCTGGATCCACGAGCGCAACACCCTGCTGGATGCCGCGACCGAACGCGACCTCGCGCTGCGCGCGGCCGAGGTGCTGGAGCGGATCTGCGGGCGCCGTCCAGTCGGCATCCGCACGCCGTCCTGGGATTTCTCGGACGCGACGCTGGCGATCAGCGTCGAGCTGGGGCTGGAATACGATTCCTCGCTGATGGCGGATGTGGATTGCTACGAACTGCTGCTCGACGGCGCGCCGACCGGGCTGGTGGAACTGCCGGTGGAATGGATCCGCGACGATGCCGCCTATCTGGTGATGGATCGCTGGGGCGGGCTGCGGCCGCAGATCGCGCCCGCCGACATCCTCGACATCTTCCGGCGCGAGTTCGACGCGGCGCATGACGAGGGCGGGCTGTTCCAGCTCACCATGCATCCCGACATCATCGGCCACCGCTCGCGGCTCTGGCTGCTGGCGGAGCTGATCGAGCATATGCGCGCCAAGGGCGGCGTCTGGTTCGCCACCCATGCCGATGTGGTGCGCCATGTCCGGCAAGCCTGCCCGGAGGAAACGGCATGACATCGCTTCTGTTCAGCGACCTCGCCATCGGCCCGCTGACCCTGCCCAACCGCATCGCGGTGGCGCCGATGTGTCAGTATATGGCGGATGACGGCTGCGCCTCCGACTGGCATATGCAGCATCTGGGCGGGCTGGTCCTGTCCGGCGCCGGTCTGGTGATGCTGGAGGCGACCGGGGTGGCGCGCGACGGGCGGATCACCCATGGCTGCCTCGGCCTCTATTCCGACGCCAACGAGGCGGCGCAGGCCGATCTGCTGGCGCGGCTGCGCCGGATGGCGCTGCCGGGCACGCGGATCGGGGTGCAACTGTCCCATGCCGGGCGCAAGGGCTCTGCCCGCCGTCCGGTGGAGGGCGGCGGGCCGTCGCAGGGGCGCGACGCCTGGCCGACGCTCGCCCCCTCGGCGCTGCCGCATCGGGCCGGCTGGCCGCTGCCCGCCCCGGCGACGGAGGCCGATCTGGACCGGATCGAGGCGGATTTCGCGCAGGCCGCCCGCCGCGCCCAGCGCGCGGGCTTCGATCTGGTCGAGATCCATATGGCGCATGGCTATCTGCTGCATCAGTTCTGCTCGCCGCTCGCCAACCGGCGCGACGATGGCTGGGGCGGCGACCCGAGCCGGCGCATGGCCTTCCCGCTGCGCATCGCCGAACGGCTGCGGGCGGAACTGCCGGGGCTCGCGCTCGGCGCGCGGATCACCGGGCAGGACTGGGCGGAGGGCGGCATCGGTCCGGCCGAGGCGCAGGCGCTGGCCGTGGCGCTGAAGGCGGCGGGGCTGGATTACGTCTGCGTCACCAGCGGTGGGATTCCGGTCGCGCAGCCGCTGCACGACGCGCCGGAGACCGAGCATCCCGCCTTGGCCGAGGGGGTGCGCCGGGCCTCGGGCCTCGTCACCCGCGCGGTGGGGGGAATCACCACCGCCGCGCAGGCCGAGGCCATCCTTCAGGCCGGGCAGGCCGATCAGGTCGCCCTCGGCACCGCCTTTCTCGACGATCCGCGCTGGGGCTGGCACGCGGCGCGGGCGCTGGGGGAGCGGCCGGTTTATCCGGGGCCTTACGCCTGGGCGCTACCCTGAGGCGAGCCGGGCATGGATATGAACATGATTTACATATGTGAACCATGTAATCCTTTTGAATCATCCCGTCTCCATTAGGCTGGACGATGCAGCCGGAGGTCTCTGGCCCGAGGCGGTCGTCCATCCGAGGGAGAGAAAGATGTTCAACAGACGTGCATTCGCGGGGCTGGTCACGGTCTCGATGATGGCTCTGGCCAGCGCCGCCGGGGCGAAGGACTGGAAACAGGTCACGGTGGGGGTGGAGGGCGCCTTCCCGCCCTTCAACGCCACCACCGCCTCCGGCGAGGTCGAGGGGCTCGACATCGACGTGATCAACGAGGTCTGCAAGCGGGCCGAACTGGATTGCACCATCGTGGCCCAGGACTGGGACAGCCAGATCCCGTCGCTGGTGGCGGGCAAGTTCGACGTGGTGCTGACCATGGGCCCGAACCCGAAGCGCCGCGAGGTGATCGACTTCTCCGACCCCTATGTGATCACGCCCAACAGCTTCCTCGTCGATCCGAACGGGCCGCTGGCCGAGCTGCCGCATACCGGCGAGAATGTCTCGGTGGATACGCCCGAGGGGCAGAAGGTGCTGGCCGATGTGAAGGAGGCGCTGAAGGGCGCCACGCTGGGCGCGGCGCTTTCCAGTTCGCAACTGCAATTCTCCGAGGAGAATTTCGCCGATGTGGCGACGGTGCGCAGCTACAAGTCCTCGGAGCAGTCGCAGCTCGATCTGACCAGCGGCCGGCTTGACGGGCAGTTCGACAACGTGGTCTTCGCGACCGACCGCGCCAATGCGAGCGGCGGGGCGCTGAAGGTCACCGGGCCGTGGCTGTCGGGCGGGATCATGGCGACGCATGTCTGCCTCGGCATCCGCAAGGAGGAGCCGGAGCTTCAGGCGATCCTGAACAAGGCCATCGCCTCGATGAAGGAAGACGGCACGCTGAAGGCGCTGTCGGAGAAGTGGTTCCACATGGACCTGAGCCCGCAGGGCTGAACTCCGCGCCGGCCCGGATCAGTCCGGGCCGGCGCGCCGGCGCCACGGGGGGCGACGTTTCTCCAGCCCAGGCGAGCCGTTTTTCCCGGCATCCGGGGATGGGCGGCAGCGG
This sequence comes from Gemmobacter sp., assembly GCA_039808305.1. Classification (GTDB taxonomy): domain Bacteria; phylum Pseudomonadota; class Alphaproteobacteria; order Rhodobacterales; family Rhodobacteraceae; genus Gemmobacter. The sequence goes on from JBDHSR010000154.1 coordinate 7,602, forward strand.
TCCGGCTTCCCGTCGCGGAAGGTATCCGGCGCCGGGGACGGGCCGGCTGTCCTGCGGGCGCGGGATTGTGCGACCGCCTTTCG
>JBDHSR010000155.1:0-7660 GCA_039808305.1 Gemmobacter sp.
AGCATCCACATCATGCGCGAGGTGGTGGCCAATGCCGAAAACCCGGTGATGCTCTATTCGGTGGGCAAGGACAGCGCCTGCATGCTTCATCTGGCGAAGAAGGCCTTCTACCCGGCGCCGCCGCCCTTCCCGCTCCTGCATGTCGACACGACCTGGAAGTTCCGCGCCATGTACGAGCTGCGCGACAAGGCGGCGAAGGATGCGGGGATGGAACTGCTGATCCATCACAACCCCGAGGCGATGGAAAAGGGCATCAACCCCTTCGACCATGGCAGCCTCCATACCGACCTGTGGAAGACCGAGGGGCTGAAACAGGCGCTGACCAAGTGGAATTTCGACGTGGCCTTCGGCGGCGCCCGGCGCGACGAGGAGAAATCGCGCGCCAAGGAGCGGGTGTTCTCCTTCCGCTCGGCCAATCACCGCTGGGATCCGAAGAGCCAGCGCCCGGAGCTGTGGAAGCTCTACAATACCCGGAAAGCCAAGGGCGAGAGCATCCGGGTCTTCCCGCTGTCGAACTGGACCGAGCTCGACATCTGGCAATACATCCATCTCGAGGGCATCGAGATCGTGCCGCTCTACTTCAGCGCGCCGCGCCCGGTGGTGGAGCGCGGGGGCCTGCTCATCATGGTCGATGACGAGCGCTTCCCGCTGCGCGAGGGCGAGGTGCCGATGACGCGCTCGGTGCGGTTCCGCACGCTGGGCTGCTATCCGCTGACCGGCGCCGTCGAGAGCGAGGCGAAGACCCTGCCCGAGGTGATCCAGGAGATGCTGCTCACCACCACCTCGGAACGCCAGGGCCGCGCCATCGACCACGACCAGTCGGCCTCGATGGAGAAGAAGAAGCAGGAGGGCTATTTCTGATGACCGAGATGCCGAAAGACCCGGTTTACGTCACCGAGGCCCTGATCGCCGAGGATATCGACGCCTATCTGCTGAAGCACCAGCACAAGACCATGCTGCGCTTCATCACCTGCGGCTCGGTCGATGACGGCAAGTCCACCCTGATCGGGCGGCTGCTCTACGACACCAAGATGATCTTCGAGGACCAGCTCGCCAGCCTCGAACGCGACAGCAAGACCGTCGGCACCCAGGCCGGCGACATCGACTTCGCGCTGCTGGTCGACGGGCTCGCCGCCGAGCGCGAGCAGGGCATCACCATCGACGTGGCCTATCGCTTCTTCGCGACCGAAAAGCGCAAGTTCATCGTCGCCGACACCCCCGGCCACGAGCAATATACCCGCAATATGGTCACCGGCGCCTCGACCGCCGACCTGGCCGTCATCCTGATCGACGCGCGGCAGGGCGTGCTGACCCAGACGCGGCGGCATTCCTATCTTGTGCATCTCCTGGGCATCCGCAACGTGGTGCTGGCGATCAACAAGATGGATCTGGTGGGCTACAGCCAGGAACGCTTCTACGAGATCGTCAAGGATTACTCGCATTTCGCGCAGCAGATCGGGATGGAGGCGTTCCTGCCGATCCCGATCTCCGGGTTGAAGGGCGACAATATCGCCACGAAGAGCAAGGCGATGCCCTGGTATCAGGGGCCGTCGCTGCTTCAACATCTGGAAGAGGCGCCGGTCAACGACGCGCGGATGCAGGATTACGCCTTCCGCATGGCGGTGCAATGGGTGAACCGGCCGAACCTCGATTTCCGCGGCTTCGCCGGGCAGATCGGCGCGGGCAGCGTGCGCCCCGGCGACGCGATCCGGGTCTTGCCCTCGGGCAAGACCACCACCGTCAAGTCGATCGTGACCCGTGACGGCGATCTCGACCGCGCGGTGGCCGGGCAATCGGTCACGCTGACCTTCGCCGACGAGATCGACTGCTCGCGCGGCGACGTGATCACCCAGGCCGACGAGCCCTGCGAGGTCGCCGACCAGTTCGAGGCGACGCTGGTCTGGATGGACGAGCACGAGATGCTGCCGGGCCGGCCTTACCTGCTGAAGATCGGCACCCAGACGGCGACGGCGACGGTGACCGAGCCGAAATACGAGGTGAACGTCAACACGCTGGAACATCTGGCCTCGCGCACGCTGGGGCTGAACGCGATCGGCGTGGTGAACATCTCGACCGACCGGCCGATCCCCTTCGAGGCCTATGCGGCGAATCCCGATCTCGGCGGTTTCATCCTGATCGACCGGCTGTCCAACGCCACCGTGGCGGCCGGGATGATCCATTTCGCGCTGCGCCGCAGCCAGAACATCCACTGGCAGGCCGTCGACATCGACCGCGACGCCCATGCCGCGCAGAAGAACCAGAAGCCCGCCGTGGTCTGGTTCACCGGCCTGTCCGGCTCCGGCAAGTCGACCATCGCCAATATCGTCGAGAAGAAGCTGCATGCCATGGGCAAGCACACCTTCCTGCTCGACGGCGACAACGTGCGCCACGGCCTGAACCGCGACCTCGGCTTCACCGATGCCGACCGGGTGGAGAATATCCGCCGGGTGGGCGAGGTGGCGCGGCTGATGACCGATGCCGGCCTCATCGTGCTGACCGCCTTCATCTCGCCCTTCCGCTCGGAACGGCGCATGGTGCGCGACCTGATGGCGGAGGGCGAGTTCATCGAGGTCTTCGTGAACACCCCGCTCGACGTGGCCGAGACGCGCGACGTGAAGGGGCTCTACAAGAAGGCCCGCGCCGGGCAGCTCAAGAACTTCACCGGCATCGACAGCCCCTACGAGGCGCCGGAACTGGCCGACATCACCGTGAACACGGTGGAACTTTCGGCCGAGGAGGCGGCGGAGCGGGTCGTCGCCGCGATCCTGAACCGCTGAGCCCGGCGGGCGGGGCGCGGAGTTCCGCCGCCCCGCCGCCTTCGGCCTTGCCATGGCGGCACCCTTGGCCGATAGCCCGCGCAACGCCGCCGCAGGAGCATGCCATGACCGACCGACCGTCCCGACATTGCCTCATGGTGGGAGCAGGCCTCTCCGGCGCGGTGATCGGCCGGATGCTGGCCGAGGCCGGCCACCGGGTGACGGTGCTGGACGCGCGGGATCACATCGGCGGCAATTGCCATACCGAACGCGACGCGGCGACCGGCGTTCTGGTCCATGTCTACGGCCCCCACATCTTCCATACCGACGATGCCGAGGTCTGGGACTATGTGAACCGCTTCGAGACCTTCCTGCCCTACAAGAACCGGGTGAAGACCACCTCGCAGGGCGCGGTCTATTCGCTGCCCGTCAACCTGCACACGATCAACCAGTTCTTCGGCAAGACCCTGCGCCCCGACGAGGCGAAGGACTTCCTCGAAAGCCAGGCCGACACCTCGATCGCCGATCCGCAGACCTTCGAGGAACAGGCGCTGCGCTTCGTCGGCCCGGGCCTCTACGAGGCCTTCTTCAAGGGCTATACGATCAAGCAATGGGGCTGCCAGCCTTCCGAGCTGCCGGCGAGCATCCTCAAGCGCCTGCCGGTGCGCTTCAACTACGACGACAACTATTTCTTCCACAAATTCCAGGGGATGCCCGAGAACGGCTATACCGCGATGATCGGCCGCATCCTCGATCACGAGAATATCGCGGTGCGGCTGAACACGCCGGTCGGGCGCGGGCAGGCGGCGGACTACGACCATGTGTTCTATTCCGGGCCCATCGACGGCTGGTTCGGCTACGAGCTCGGCCGGCTCGGCTACCGCACGCTGGATTTCGAGCGGTTCGAGCACCGGGGCGACTGGCAGGGCTGCGCGGTGATGAATTACGGCGACGTGGACGTGCCCTGGACCCGGATCACCGAGCACAAGCATTTCGCGCCCTGGGAAAGCCATGAGGGCTCGGTGCTCTACAAGGAATTCTCGCGCGCCTGCGGGCCGGACGACATCCCCTATTACCCGATCCGCCAGGTGGCCGAGAAGACGCTGCTGGCCGATTACGTGGCCAGGGCCGGGGCCGAGCCGAACGTGACCTTCGTCGGCCGGCTCGGCACCTATCGCTATCTCGACATGGACGTGACGATCCGCGAGGCGCTGGATTGCGGCCGCGCCTTCCTGAAGGCGCAGGAAGAGGGCGGCCGGATGCCCGCCTTCACGGTGAATCCGCTCTGAGCGCGCGCCTGCGCGCCGGGCGACGCCCGGCCCATGCCGAACCGCTCTTCCGCAACGGGCGGGAGACGTTACTATGCGCCGCAACGGGCGGACATGCGGCGGGAGAGCGGCTTTGGCGGATACGGTCTTTCTGATCAGGGGGCAGGGCCTCGACCATGTGGCCCGCGCCACCGCCACGGCCCTGCGGCAGGCCGGCGCCCATGTCGTCGCGGTGATGGACGAGCGGGCCGGCCCGGTCGACACCGCGCCCTTCGACAGGATCGGCCTCGACGCGGAAACGCCCGGACGGCTGGGCCTCGCGGGCCTGCCGGAGAACTGGGGCTGGTTCTGCGGCGATCTCTGCCTTTACGCCGCGCGGGCGGAACTGCCCGGTTTCGCGCATTACTGCCTGATCGAATCCGACGTGGCCCTCGCCGGCGACGCCGCGCGCCGCCTCGTCGCCGGGCTGGAGGCAGAGCCGGCCGATCTTCTCGCCGCCCGGCTCGGCCCCGCCGCCCCGGCGCCGAAATTCTCGCGCGGGCTGGCGGCGCTGTCGCTGGATCCGGGCTGGGGCTGCCTCTTCCCGGTCACCCGGGTCTCGGCCCCGGCGCTCGACGCCATGTTCGAACTGCGCCGCCGCTCGCTCGCGGCGGGCGTCGCGGCGGAGATCAACGACGAGGGGATTCTCGCCGGGATCGCCCAGGACGGCCGGTTCGTCGGCCGCGCCCTGGAGGACAGCCTGCCCGATCTGTTCGATCCGGCCGGATTCGACACCAACCCGCCGCATCTGGCCGAGGCCGTCGCCCGCGGCGATCACGGCGACCGGATCCTCCACCCGGTCCTGCCGCTGGATCTGGTCCTCGCGCGGATCGCGCGGGGCGAGAAGGCCTATGGCCATCACCGCCTGCGCCGGGTGCTGGCCCGGGCCCTGCCGGAGGAGCGGGCCCTGCTCGAGGCCGCGCTGCGCGCGGCATCTCCCGCCCGGCCGGCCGCCGCCGGCAAGCCGGTGCCGCGCGGGCGGGCGGCGCATCAGCGGATGACCCATCTGGCCGGGGCGCTGCAACTCGCCGCGCCGATCCGGGTGCTGGACATCGGGGCCAATCCGCTGATCGAGGGCGACGCCCCCTATCTGCGGCTGCTGCGCGCCGGGCTGGCCGAGGTCTACGGCTTCGAGCCGCAGCCCGAGGCGCTGGCCGCCCTCGAGGCCCGCAAGTCCGACCGCGAGACCTATTTCCCCCACGCGGTCGGCGATGGCGGCGCCGGGGTGCTGCATGTCTACCGGGCGCAGGGGCTGACCTCGCTTTACGAGCTCGATCCCGACAGCGTGGCGCTTTGCGGCTTCGCCTCCGGCGCCGGGGAAACCGGCCGGATCGAGGTCGCCACCCGGCGGCTCGACGATCTCGACGAGGTGCCCGAGATCGACTTCCTCAAGATCGACGTGCAGGGCGCCGAAACCCGGATCATCGCCCATGGCCGCCGCAAGCTGTCGCGCGCGCTGGCGGTGATGACCGAGATGCGGCTCTTTCCGATCTATCGCGACGAGCCGCGCTATGGCGATCTGGAGCGCGAGCTGACCGGGCAGGGGTTCGAGTTCCTGCGCTTCGCCACGCTCAAGCATGTCGCGCTGTCGCGGCGCTTCCGCAAGGCGCTGCACCGGTCGGAAAAGGCGCAGGCGGTCGATGGCGACGCGATCTTCCTGCGCGACCTGCGCCGGATCGAGAGCTTCGACGACGACGCGCTGGTGCGGCTCGCGATCATCGCCGACGGTATCCTCGACAATGCCGACCTCACGCTGCGGGTGCTGGAACTCTTGGAGGATCGCGGCCGGATCGGCGGCAGGACGATCCGGGGCTACCTGCGTCTGCTGCCCGCCGAGCGGCTGCGCCCCGACGCCTGACACGGCCCGCGCCGGTCCAGGGGGACCGGCGCGGGCATCTGCGGGCCAAAGGATATCCGGCCGACTGAATATTACATAACAATCATTATAGGGTCTTCCAGACACAGGCATCCGCACCAGGCCCGCGCGGCCGTGGTCGCCGGCAGCGGCCAGCCGCCCGGACCAAGCGGGCGCATCATCCCTCCGGCCTCGCGATACGGCCCCGGCACCCGGCCGCGATGCGAAGTGGTCTGGCCTCGCGGGGCGGGTTGTGGAACAGTCGGTTCCCGACAGCCCGGATTCAGCCAGATGGAAGACCGCTTCATGCCGACCCCGCCCTCCCTCGTTCCCGCCACCCTGCTGATCGCGGGGACCAGGGCGGGCGAGCCGCTCGACGGATCCCGGATGCGGGCGGCGGGCCGGATCATCCTCGTGGAGCCGGAGGAGCGCCGCGCGGCGTCCCTCGCCCGGCAGACCGCCGGCGATCCCCGCATCACCCTCCATGTCGCCGCGCTGGGGTCCGGCGATGGCACGGGCGTGCTGCATGTCATGAACTTCGCCGGGATGAGCAGCCTGCGCCCGGCCGGCGCGGCGTTGCGGCAACTGCTGCCCGGCCTGCGGGAAACCGCCCGTCAGGAGGTGCGCCTGCTTTCGGTGGCGCGCCTGCTCGCCGAGGCCGGAGAGATCGCCCGGCCGCTGCATGTCGTCATCGACAGCCCCGGCAGCGAGCTGGACATCCTGGAAGGGTTCCGCGCGGCGGGCGCGCTCGGGCTGATCGACCAGCTCGAGTTGCGCTGCGGGGCGGAGGCGTTCCAGGAGGGCGCGGCGGATTGCGCCACGCTGGAACGCTGGTTGCAGGAGGCCGGCCTGTTCGTGCAGGACCGCGACCTGCGGGACCCGGACTGGCCGCTCCTGCGGCTCCGGCCCCGGCCAGGCCCGTCCGCCGGTGTCCTGCAGGCGGAGACCCGCGCCCTGCGCGGCGCCTGGATACAGCAGGCCGAGGAACTGGCCGGCCTCCGGCACCGGACCGCCGCGCAATCCGAGGCGCGGCAGACCGAGGCCGCGCAGGCCGCCGAGGCGATCGCCAGCCGCGACCGGACCCTTGCCGAGGCGCAGGCCCGGCTCGAGGCCCTGCATCAGCGCCTGAGCCGGACGGAGGCGGATGCCGAAGCCCTGCGCGCCGAAGCCACGCAGGCCGCCGAGACCCTCGCCAGCCGCGACCGTGCGATCGCCGAAGCCCAGGCCCGGCTCGAAGCCCTGCACCAGCGCCTGAACGAGACGGAAGCCGGGGCAGAAGCCCTGCGCGCCGAACTCGCCGCGCGGACCGAAACACGCGAGGCCGGAGCCGCGCAGGCCGCCGAAACCATCGCCGCCCGCGACCGGACCATCGCCGAGGCGCAGGCCCGGCTCGAAACCCTGCGGCAATGCCTGGCGGGCGCGGAAACCGAGGCCGAGGCCCTGCGCGCCGAGGCCGCCACACGGGCCGAGGCATACGAGGCCGAGGCCGCGCGGGCCGCCGAAGCCCTTGCCACGCGCGACAGCGCCCTCGCCGAGGCGCAGGCCCTGCGCCAGCGCCTGAACGAGGCGGAGGACATGGCAGAGACCCTGCGCACCGAACTCGCCGCCCGGACCGAGACCCAGGAGGCCGAGGCCGCGCAGGCGACCGAAGCCCTTGCCGCCCGCGACCAGTCCATCGCCGAGGCATGGGCCCGGGCGCAATTCCTCCAGCAGCAGTTGACCGGGGCGGAAGCCGCAGCCGA
>JBDHSR010000156.1:0-7638 GCA_039808305.1 Gemmobacter sp.
AAGCGCCCGCCCGAGGGGGCGGTCGGGCGCTGCCCGGCGGCGCTGCGCGCCTTGTTCCGGGCATGGCGCGGGCTCACACGGGATATCGCCCCAGTTTCGATCCGCTCCCGATCCCTTCCCGCCTCATGTCCCGAACCGCCAGCGGGTTTCCTGCACCCGCGTCTCGCCCGCCTTCAGCAGGATCGACGGAAAGCCCGGATGATGCGGCGCGTCGGGCCAGAATTGCGGCTCCAGCGCCAGCCCGTCATAGCCGCTGCCGCCGGGGCGCTGCGCCGCGCGGCCGTCATAGACCTGCATCCCCGGCGCGTTGGTGGCGATCACCATCTCCACCCCGCTGCGCCCGGTGAGCCAGAGCACGTCGCGCAGCGGCTGCGGCGCCATCGACAGGCAGAAATTGGTGTCGAGCGGCGGCTCCCCCGGCACCAGCCGCCGGCCCTGCCGCAGGTCGTAGCCGGTTCCCGCGACCGGCAGCAGCCGGCCGGTCGGAATCAGCGCCGCATCGGTCTCGGTGATGTGATCGGCCGCGATGCGCAGCCGGTGGCCCGACCAGCCCGGCATGCCGTCGAGGTTCCAGTAGCTGTGATTGGCGACATTCACCAGCGTATCGGCATCGGTGGTCACCACCAGCCGCAGCAGGAGCGTCGCCGGCGGCGCCACCCGCCAGAGCGCGGTGATCCGCCGGTTGCCCGGAAACCCGCCCTCGCCATCGGCCAGATCGAGCACGAGGGTCAGGGTATCCTCGCCCGCCGCCTCGCGCCGCCAGCGGCGGGCATGGATGCCGGACGGGCCGGAATGCAGGCAGGCGCCGCCCTCGTTGGCCTCGAACCGGCAGGGCCTGCCGGCGATCACCGCCGCCGCCCCCGCGATGCGATTGGCGACCGGGCCGACCAGCGCGCCGTGATAGCGCATCGCCCCCTCGTAATCCGCGATCCGGTCGGAGCCGAGCGTCAGGCTGTGCCCCGCCCCGCCCAGCCGCAAATCCTGAAGGATCGAGCCGCGGTCGAGGAAGGTCGCGGTCAGCTTGCCCGCCCGGATGGTGATCGACTCGACCGGCTGGCCGTCGCTGGTGCGCCCGAAGTCGCGGATCATGCAGTCCTCCCCGCCGATACCGCTATCAACGCGCGGGCGGCGGGAAAGGTCAAGTGCGTCCGAGGCAATCCAGCAATGCGTCCGACAACTGCCTCAGCAGCGCGGGATAGGCATCCGGGCCGGGGCGAATCGCCGTGCCCTCGGGGTCGAGCGGCGCGCCGATCCGCACCCCGGTCGCCTCGGCGAGCTGCGCCAGAAGCGCCGGATCGTGGCCCGCCTCGGGGAAGAGGCAGACCGCGCCCGCCGCCACCCGCGCGCGCAACGCCGCCAGGCGCGCGGCGCCCGGCGCGCTGGCATCGCCCATCGCCACCGATCCGGCCACCGTCAGCCCGTAATGCGCGCTGAAATAGCCGTAGGCGTCATGGAAGACGACGAAGGGCCGGTCCTTCACCGCGGCGAGGCGCTCGGCGATTTCGGCATCGGTCGCCGCCAGAGCCGCCTTCGCGCGGCCGGCATTGCCGGCATAGGCCGCGGCGTTGCCGGGATCGAGCCGCGACAGTTCCGCCGCGATCGCGTCGAGCCAGACCGGCGCGTTGCCGGGGTCGAGCCAGGCATGGGGATCGGTGCCGGTATGGTGGTGGCCGCCCTCCTCCGCCGCCTCGCCATGGTCATGGGCGGCCTCGGCATCATGGTCGTGATCTTCCGCATGGGCATGATCATGCCCCTCGTCCTCCGCATGCGCATGGCCATCATGCGCGTGGTCCCCTTCCTCCGCATAGCCGCGCAGATGGGTGCCCGGCACCGAGAGCAGCCGCAGTTGCCTCCCCCCGCCCAGCCCGTCCAGCGTGCGGTCGAGCCAGGGCGACATCTCCGGCCCGATCCAGACCACGAGGTCGGCCCCGGCCAGCGCCGCCGCCTGGCTGGGCCGCAACTGGAAGTCATGCGCGTTCGCGCCCTGCCCCAGCAGCATCTCCGGCTGGCCGAGATCGCCCATCACCATCGCCACCAATCCCTGCGCCGGGGTGAAATCGGTCACCACCCTGGGCACGTCCGCCAGCGCCGGGGCGGCGGCCATGGTGGCAATCAGGGCTGATATGGTATAACGCATCGCAAAACCTCTCGCATCCAGTCGCGGGCGGATCTATGAATGTAATATCATAACACGTCAAGAGGCCCCGCGTGCAGCCGCCCTCCTTCCACGATCACGACCACAGCCATTGCACCGGCGACGTGCTGGCCCGCGCCGAGGCGCTGACCGCCGCCAATGGCGCGCGCCTCACCCCGGTGCGCCGCCGCGCGCTGGAAATCCTGCTGGAGGCGCATCGCGCGATGGGCGCCTACGACATGCTGGACCGGCTGGCGGCCGAGGGCTTCGGCAATCAGCCGCCCGTCGCCTATCGCGCGCTGGATTTCCTTGTGGAGCAAGGGCTTGCCCATCGCATCCAGCGGCTGAACGCCTTCACCGCCTGCATGCATCCGGGCGAGGACCACGCGCCGGCCTTCCTGATCTGCCGCGCCTGCAACCGCGTGGCCGAGGCGCCGGTCGCCCCGGTGCGCGCCGCCCTCGACAGCGCCGCCGCCGAACTGGGCTTCACCGTCGAGCGCGCCACCATCGAGGCGCTCGGCCTCTGCCCCGCCTGCAAGGCCCCGCAATGACCGCCCTGCTGGAGGCGCGGCATGTCTGCGTCAGCCTCGGCGGGCAGGAGGTGCTGCACGATGTCTCGATGCGGGTGGCGCCGGGCGAGATCGTGACGATTCTCGGCCCCAACGGCTCGGGCAAGTCCACCCTGCTGCGGGCGCTGCTCGGCATCGTGCCGGTGACGCGCGGCGAGGTGCTGCGGTCCGCCGGTCTCGGGATCGGCTACATGCCGCAGAAGCTGCATATCGACCGGACGATGCCGCTGACCGCGCGGCGCTTCCTGTCGCTGCCGCGCCGCCAGTCCCGCGCCGAAAGCCTCGCCATGCTGGCCCGCGTCGGCGTGGCGGAGGTGGCGGAGCGGCCGATGGCGGGCCTGTCGGGCGGGCAGTTGCAGCGCGTGCTGCTGGCGCGCGCGCTGCTGACCCGGCCCGGGGTCCTGGTGCTGGACGAACCGACCCAGGGTCTCGACCAGCCGGGCGAGGCCGCCTTCTACCGCCTGATCGAGGAGGTCCGGGCCGAGACCGGCGCCGCGGTGCTGATGGTCAGCCACGACCTGCATGTGGTGATGAGCGCCTCGGACCGGGTGATCTGCCTCAACGGCCATATCTGCTGCGAGGGGGCGCCGCGCGTGGTGTCCTCGGCGCCGGAATACCGGGCGCTGTTCGGGCTGGGCACCCGGGGGGCGCTGGCGCTCTACCAGCACAGCCACGATCACGACCACGATCACCCGCACGACCATGGTCACGACCACCAGCACGGGCCGCATCACCATGCTTGACGATTTCCTGATCCGCGCCGCGCTGGCCGGGATCGGCGTGGCGCTGGCCGCCGGACCGCTGGGCGCCTTCGTGGTCTGGCGGCGGATGGCCTATTTCGGCGACGCCACCTCGCATGCCGCGATCCTCGGCGTGGCGCTGGCGCTGGCTTTCGACCTGCCGACGAGCCTCGGCACGCTGGCGGTGGCGCTGGCCATGGCGGTGACGGTGGCGACGCTGGCCGCGCGCGGCTGGGCGATGGACACCACGCTGGGGGTGCTGGCGCATTCCGCGCTGGCCTTCGGCCTCGTCGGCATCAGCTTCGTCCCCGAGGCGCGGACCGACCTGTCGGCCTGGCTGTTCGGCGACATCCTCGCGGTGTCGAAGGCCGATCTCGGCTTCATCTGGATCGGCGCCGCGCTGGTGGTGGCGCTGATCGTCTGGCGCTGGCAGGCGCTGCTCACCGCCACGCTGAACGAGGATCTGGCCGCCGCCTCGGGCCTGAACCCGGACCGCGAGCGGCTGGTCCTGACGCTCGCCCTCGCGCTGACCGTGGCGCTGGCGCTGAAGGTGGTGGGGGCGCTGCTGATCGCGGCGATGCTCATCATCCCGCCCGCCGCCGCGCGCGGCCTCGCCCGCAGCCCCGAGGCGATGGCGGCGCTGGCCGCGCTGATCGGGGCGGGGGCGGTGCTGGGCGGCCTCGGCCTCTCGCTGCGGCTCGATACGCCGGCGGGGCCGTCGGTCGTGGTGGTCGCGGCGCTGGCCTTCGCGCTGGCGGCCGGGTTCGGCCGGTCGCGCAACTGAAAAGGCGCCCGGCGATCTTGCCGGGCGCCTTTTTCCGTCGGGGATCAGCCCTGATGTTCGGGCAGGGCCTTCAACTCCTCCTCGGTCATCGAGACCGAGAGGGTGGTGCTGCCGTCGCTCGGGTTGGTGATCACCTGGATCTTGTCGGCGCTCAGCGCCACCGGCTTCTCGCCGATGCCGAGGAAGCCGCCCACGTCGATCACCACCCCCGACACCTGGCCGGAACCGTCGAGCGTCACGGCGCTCACCTCGCCCAGATCGGAGCCGTCGGCGCCGTGGACGCGCTTGCCGACCAGTTCGGCCTCGCTCATCCCGATCACCGCGCCCGAGGTCGTGGCATCGGGCGTCGCCGCCGGGGCGGTGGCATCGGGCGCCGTCGCGTCGGGCGTCGCCGGGGCGGTGCTGTCGGGCATGGTCGTCTCGGGCGTCACCGGGGTGGTCGCCTCGGGCGTGGCGGGCGCGGTCTCCTCCGGCGCGGTGGTGGTCTGCGCCATGGCGAGCGAGGCGAGGCCGAGCGACAGGGCGGTCGCGGTCAGAAGGGTTTTCATGGAAACCTCCAGATACTGTTCCGTTTCGATGCCGCACCGGAGCGCCGGCGCGATACGGAGGGGAAACGGCCGCGGCCCGGCGGCCGTTCCCGGCGGAGGGTTCACGATGTTTTCATCGCCCGGCCGGGAACCAAGCCCCGGCCGGAGAGGATGCGCCCCGTCTCAGGACAGCGCGCGGCGCAGCGGCGGCACCATGCCGAGGACCAGCAGGTCCAGCGCCAGCACGGCGAGGAGCGTCGCCCCCAGCACCGGGAAGGCCATCGACATCAGCACCGCGATCAGCACCACGCCGCGCGTCAGCGGCACCAGTTCGGGCCTCGGCGGCGCGGCGAGGCGGGCGGCCCCGGCCGGGCGGCGTTTCCACCACATCACCGCGCCCGAGGCGCAGATGACGAGGATCAGCAGGCAGAAACCGATGTTGAAGGCGGCGCTCCACCACCCCATCAGGCCCATATGCAGCGGGATGCCCACCGCCATCGCCTTGCCGCCCGCCCCGTAATCGGCGAAGCCCACATCGGCGAGGATATGGCCGCTATAGCGGTCGACATGCACCGTCCGGTCCGAGGTGGGATCGGTGCTGTCGTTCGACTGGCTGTCGCGGCTGATGGTCCAGACCCCGCTTTCGCCCGTCGGGAAAGCGAGCTGGAAGCGTCCCTCGAAGCCCAGTTGCCGCGCCAGCCCCGCCACCGCCTCGAAGGTGACCGGCGCACCATGCGGCAGGCCCGCGATCCCGGCCTCCGAGCCCGAGGCGGGCATCGGCGTCTGCTCCAGCGCCCATGGCACGGTTTCGCGCGCGGTGTGGTTCATGTCGGCATGGGTGGCGTCGGACAACGGCACGTTGTCCCATTTCTCGGCCGGGAAGGTGCTCCAGGCCTGCACGAATTTCGCGCCCCAGATCCCCGACCAGCTCAGCCCCGAGACCAGGAACAGCACCAGAACGAAGCTCGCCCAGACGCCGAGGCTCAGATGCAGCGACTTCCAGAAGGCGCGGCCCTTCGCGCCGGGATCGGGCACCAGCATGGCCCGCCAGCCCCGGCCGTTGCGCGGCCAGGCGAGGTAAAGCCCGGTCACCACCAGCAGGAGGCAGAGCGAGGCCGCCGCCTCCACCGCCAGATCGCCCCAGAACTTCGCCGCGCCGCTCAGCATCAGCTCGCCATGCAGATGGTCGGCCAGCTCCTCCCAGGTGTCGCCCTCGGCGGTGTCGCGCAGCACCCGGCCGGACTGCGGATCGAGCGCGAGGATACGCGCGCCGCCCTCGCCCTCCACCCGGAACAGCGCCGGGTTGGTGTCGCCATAGGGCGCGATATATTGCGTGACCGCGCCGAGGGCATGGGTCTCGGCGGCCTCGGCCTGCGCGGCGAGCGGCAGGGGCGCGCCGGGTTCGACGCGCAGCCTTTCGCCATATTCGGGGTCGATGGCGCTGAACCAGACCATGACGATGCCGGTGATCGCCAGCATGATCAGGAAGGGCAGGACATAGAGCCCGGCATAGAAATGCCAGCGCCAGACGGCGAAATAGAGCGGATTGGCGCGGTTCACGCCGGGAGAGTCAGTGCGGCTGACGCCGCTGGGGGATTCATTGCGGCTGACGCCGCTTGCGGCCCGAGGGCCGCGCAGGGGATCGGACATGGATGTCTCCGGTTTCTGATGCGTTGAAGGGAACGGATCAGACCGGGCGCGGCGGACCCCGCGCGAAAAGCCCGCGCGGATCATGCGCGGGCCGCCACAGATCGTCGGGCGCGGCCGGATGGAGCCGGTGGACCAGCCGCAGCGGCGGCGGCAGCGCGGGCAGCCCCGGCAAGGCCAGCGCCAGCGCCGCCTGCGCCCAGGCGCAGCGGCCATCCTCGGGCGCCTGCTTCCCGACGGGCTGGCCGGTCGCCGCGTCCATCACCATCTCGACCATCGCGCCATCGGCGCAGATCACCATGGTGAGCGCGCCGTCATCGCCCCGCGCCGGCATGTAGCCCGGCGCGGCCAGCGACAGCAGCAGGAACGGCAACGCCGGCAGGAAGCAGGCGAGTCGCAGGAGACGATGCTGGCGCAGGCGGGCGATCATCCCCCTGCCCTGCCGCGCCCCGGCGATTCCGTCAAGCCCGCCTCCTGTCGCGGATGTCGTTTTTCGCCGCAACAGGTCGGGCAGCATTGGCAGGCTTGCCATGGCTCTGTCATTCATGGACCCAATGAATGCAGCGCCAAACGGAGTCGCGCCGATGAAAACCCATGTCAAAGCCCTTGTGGTCGGCGGCGGCGCCGTCGGCACCGGCATCGCCTATCACCTCGCCAAGGCCGGTTGGGACACGATGCTGATCGAGCGGGACGAGCTGACCTCGGGCTCGACCTGGCACGCGGCGGGCCTGCTGCCGCTCTTCAACATGAGCTTCGCCACCACCCATATCCACAAATATTCGGTGGATTTCTACAAGTCGCTGGAGGCCGAGACCGGGCTGAACGCCGGCTTCTCGATCTGCGGCAACCTGCGCATGGCGCAGACCGACGCGCGGATGGACGAATACATGCTCTATTCCTCGGTCGCGGAAACCGCCGGGGTCTATCACGAGTTCCTGACGCCCGCCCAGATGAAGGAGCGCTGGCCGCTGCTGCGCACCGAGGATCTGAAAGGCGCGCTGTTCCACCCGCAGGACGGCTATATCAACCCCGCCGACGTGACGCAGGCGATGGCCAAGGGCGCCCGCCAGCACGGCGCCCATATCGAGCGCAAGGTGCAGGTCGACGGCTACCGCTGGACCGGCTCGGAATGGGTGGTGTCCTGCACCCGCATGGTCGACAAGGGCGGAATGCTGATCGCCTCGGAGGAAAAATTCGAGATCGTGGCCGAGCATGTGGTCACCGCCACCGGCAACCA
>JBDHSR010000157.1:0-7631 GCA_039808305.1 Gemmobacter sp.
TTGTCGTCGCGCAGCAGCACGTTGTAGCGCGGCTTCAACTGCTTGATGAGGTTCTGTTCCAGCAGCAGCGCCTCGGTCTCGGTGCGCGTGGTCAGGAACATCATCGCCGAGGTCTCGGCGATCATTCGCAGGATGCGACCGGAATGGCCGGTGGGGCGGGCATAGCTCGACACCCGCGCCTTCAGGTTGCGCGCCTTGCCGACGTAAAGCACCTCGTTCGCCGCGTTCAGCATCCGGTAGACGCCGGGCGAGCCGTCCAGCGTCTTCAGGTGATCCTGGATCACCTCATGCCCGCTGCGGGGCCGGGGCGGGGGCGCGTCATCCTGCACGGCGCGGCTTTCCTTCGGGGGCGGCGATTCCGCCCCTCGGCCTGCAATGATAGGCATCCGGGGGCAAGAGGGAAGCTGTCCCCAGTTTCTGTGGATAACATTGCGGAGAAAAACCCGAACCGGGCGTTTTTTCCTTGTTTTCGGCCCGCTTCGTCGAGTTGCCCATTATTTGTGCAGATCCATAAATATCTGAAATGGAAGAAAAATTATTTTATACGCTTGGCAAATAGCTGAAAAATCAGGGTTTTCCTGACGGTTTCGTGACGGAATCGTGAAAAGTGGACAAGTCGTCGCAGCCGGCTGCCGCAAGGTCACTCCACCCCGATGATGTCGGGCGTCTTCCAGCCGAGGTGCTGGCCGCCATCGACGCAGAGCAATTGCCCGGTCACGGCGGGGGCGTCGAGGAAATAGCCAAGCGCGGCGGTCACGTCGCCGGGGTTGGAGCCGCGGCCCAGAATCGTGTTCTCGCGCTGGCGGGCGAAGTGCTCGGCGCTTTGCCGCGCGCCGATCAGGGTCGGGCCGGGGCCGATGGCGTTGACGCGGATGCGGGGGGCCAGCGCGCGGGCGGCGGTCTGGGTCAGCGCCCAGAGGCCCATCTTGGCCAGCGTATAGGACATGAAGTCCGGCGTCAGCTTGCGCACCCGCTGGTCGAGCATGTTGACGACGAGGCCGGTGGCCAGCGGCTCGCCGCTGTCGTCGCGCGCCGCCTCGGGCGCCTGCGCGGCGAAGGCCTGGGTCAGCACGAAGGGCGCGCGCAGGTTGCTTTCCATATGCCGGTCCCAGCTGTCGCGGCTGGCGCTGGCGAGCGTGTCGTATTCGAAGACCGAGGCGTTGTTGACCAGCACCGTGAAGGGCGCGCCGAGCGCGGCCAGCGCGCGGGGAAACAGCGCCTGCGTCTCTTCCTCGACCAGCAGGTCGGCGCGCAGGGCGATGGCGCGGCGGCCCATCGCCTCGATCCGCGCCACGGTCTCGGCGGCGCCTTCGGCGGAGCCGGCGTAATGCACCGCCACGTCGTAGCCGCGTTCGGCGAGGTAAAGCGCCATCGCCTGCCCGAGGCGCTTGCCGGCGCCGGTGACCAGGGCGCGTTTCGTCATGCCCCCGTTCGTCATGCCTTGCCCTTTCCGCCGCAGGGGCAGGGCGCCTTGCCGATGCGCGGCCGGCCGCAGGCGGGGCAGCGCGCGGGCTTGCCGAGGCGCGGCACCCGGTTGCGGAAGAAGATGGCCATGACCGCCATCGCGATGAGGAAGAGGGTGACCGCCTTGACCATGGTTCAGAGCCCGTAGCGCGCGAAACCCGCGCGGTCCTCGATCTCGGCCAGCGCGGAGGAGAGCGCCCGCCCGGTGAGCCGTTGCAGCAACCCGCGCCGCTGGCCCATCGGCACCAGCCGCGCCTTCTCGCCGTAAAGCTCTTTCAGCTTCGGCACCGCATGGGCGATGCCATCGGCGAGGCCCAGCTCCACCGCCTGCCGCCCGACCCAGACATCGGCGTTGAAGAGATCGGCCCCGGTGCTCAGCCGCGCGCCGCGCCGGGCCTGCACATGGGCGATGAAGGCCTGATGGATCGGCTCTTGCAGCGCGCGCAGGCGGGCCACGTCCTCGGGGCGTTCCGGCTGGAACGGGTCGGCCAGCGATTTCGATCTGCCGGCGGTGACCACCCGGCGCTCGATGCCGTGGCGGGCGAGGAAATCGGGGAAGCCGAAGCCCGCGAAGATCACCCCGATGGAGCCGAGGATGGAGCTTTCGTCCACCCAGATGTCATCCGCCGCGCAGGCCAGCCAATAGCCGCCCGAGGCCGCCACATCCTCGACGAAGGCATGGACAGGCACGCCCTTCTCCTGCGCCAGCCGGCGGATGCGGGCGGCGATCAGGCTCGATTGCGCGGCCGAGCCGCCGGGCGAGTTCACCGCCAGCGCGACGGCGGCGGGTTTCAGGCGGAACGCCTTCTCGATCAGCGGCGCGAGGCCGGCGTCGTTCAGCCCGCCGCCGAAGCGGCCGGCGGCGCCGATGGCGCCGTGCAGCCGGATCACCGGGATCAGGGGCGGGCGGTTGAGGAAGGGGATGCGCAGGTCCATGACCGGGATGTAAAGGCCGGGATGGCTCCGCACAAGCCTTCCCGCCTTGCGGCGGATCGCGCCGGAGAAATTCGCCGCCGCTTCCGAAAGCATTTGCGCCGCCGCCGCCGCCGCGCGACAACCCTTGCATGATCGACAAGCTGGAAATGTTCATCGCGCTCGCCAATGAGGGGCATTTCGGCCGCGCGGCTGAGGCCTGCCGGGTGACGCAGCCCACGCTCTCCTCCGCCATCAAGCAGCTGGAGGAGCAGTTGGGCGTGCAACTGGTCTATCGCGGCTCGCGCTTCCAGGGCCTGACACCGGAGGGCCAGCGGGTGCTGGACCGGGCGCGGCGCATCGTCTCGGACACCCGCGCGTTGCGCGACGAGATGCGCTCGATCCGCAGCGGGCTGGCGGGGAACCTGCGGATCGGGGTGATCCCGACCGCGCTTTCCATGGTGGCCGACCTCACCACGCCCTTCACCCGGCGGCATCCGAATGTGCGGGTGACCATCCTGTCGCGCACCTCAATCGAGATCCTCGCCGGGATCGAACGGCTCGATCTCGATGCCGGGATCACCTATCTCGACAACGAGCCGCTCGGCCGGGTGACGCAGGTGCCGCTTTACGCGGAGTTCTACCGGCTGCTCTGCGCCCCCGGCACGCCGCTTTCGGGGCGCGAGAAGGTGACCTGGGCGGATCTCTCGGGCCAGCCGCTCTGCCTGCTGACCAGCGACATGCAGAACCGCCGCATCGTCAACCAGCACCTCGCCGAGGCGGGGGTGCCGGCGGCGCCTTCGGTCGAATCGAATTCCACCATCTCGCTCCTGGCGCATGTGATGAGCGGCGACTGGGTGTCGGTGCTGCCGAAGAAGCTGGCCGATCTCTTCGCGCAGACCGCGCGGCTGGAGGCGATCCCCATCGTCGGGCCGGAGGCCGAACACCTGGTGGGCCTGATCGCCACCCATCGCGAGCCGCATACACCGTTGATCGCGGCGCTGATCGACGCGGCGCGGCGGATGGCCGAGGTGAAGGCTCGATAGATTTTTTCTATCAAGCAACGATATTTCATCGTTGATATGCCTATCAAACTGGTGGCACCCTAGGCGAAAGCCAACCGGTCCGTCAGTCAGAGGTCAGCCATGCAAGACGATGCCGCCATCATCGGGCGGGTGAACGAGATTATCGCCGCGCATCGCGGGACCGAGGGTCCGCTGCTCCCGATCCTCCACGACATCCAGGAAAGCTTCGGCCATGTGCCGCAGGCCGCGCTGCCGGTGATCGCCGAGGCATTGGTGATCAGCCGGGCCGAGGTGCATGGGGTGGTGAGCTTCTATCACGACTTCCGCGCCGAACCGGCGGGCAAGCATGTCGTGAAGCTCTGCCGCGCCGAAAGCTGCCAGTCGGTCGGGGCCGACCGGGTGGCCGATCATGCGCGGGCGAAGCTCGGGGTCGACTGGCACGGGACGACGCCGGACGGCAAGGTGACGCTGGAGCCGGTGTTCTGCCTCGGCCTCTGCGCCTGCGGGCCCTCGGCGATGGTGGATGGCCGCGTGGTGGGCCGGGTCGACGAGGCCCGGCTCGACGCGCTTCTGGCGGAGGTGCGCTGATGCGGATCTGGGTTCCCCGTGACGCGGCGGCCAAGGGGCTGGGTGCGGAAGAGGTGGTCGCGGCGATCCGCGCCGAGGCGGCGAAGCGCGGCGTCGAGGTGACGATCACCCGCAACGGCTCGCGCGGGATGGTCTGGCTGGAGCCGCTGGTCGAGGTGGAGACGCCGGAGGGCCGCACCGCCTTCGGGCCGATGACGCCCGCCAATGTGGCGCAGGTCTTCGACGGCGGCTCGCTGGCGCTGGGCCTGACCGACGAGCTGCCCTGGCTCAAGGCGCAGACCCGGCTGACCTTCGCGCGTTGCGGCATCGTCGATCCGCTGAGCTTGCCCGAGTTCCGCGCCCATGGCGGGATGAAGGGGCTGGAGCGCGCGGTGGCCATGGACGGCGCCGCCATCGTCGACGAGGTCACCCGGTCCGGCCTGCGCGGCCGGGGCGGCGCCGGCTTCCCGACCGGCATCAAGTGGAAGACCGTCCACGACGCGCCCGGCCCGCAGAAATACATCGTCGCCAATGCCGACGAGGGCGACAGCGGCACCTTCGCCGACCGGATGATCATGGAGGGCGACCCCTTCACGCTGATCACCGGCATGATCATCGCGGGCCTCGGCGTCGGGGCGACGCAGGGCTATATCTATTCGCGTTCCGAATATCCCGACGCCAACGAGGTGATGCGCGCCGCGATCCGCATCGCGCGGGCCGAGGGCGTGCTGGGGCCGTCGGTGCTCGGCTCGGGCCGGGCCTTCGAGCTGGAGCTGCGCGTCGGCGCCGGCGCCTATGTCTGCGGCGAGGAAACCGCGCTGCTGAATTCGCTGGAAGGCAAGCGCGGCACGGTGCGCGCCAAGCCGCCGCTGCCGGCGCTGCAAGGCTTCATGGGCCGGCCGACCGTGGTGAACAACGTCATCTCGCTCGCCACCGTGCCGGTGATCCTGGAGCGCGGGGCGGAGTATTACGCCGCCTTCGGCCTCGGCCGGTCGCGCGGCACCATTCCCTTGCAGATCGCCGGGAACGTCAGGCATGGCGGGCTTTACGAGATCGCCTTCGGCCTGACCCTGCGCCAGATCGTCGAGGGGATCGGCGGCGGCACCCGCTCCGGCCGGCCGGTGAAGGCGGTGCAGGTGGGCGGCCCGCTCGGCGCCTATCTCGCGCCGCACCAGTTCGAGACGCCCTTCGGATATGAGGAATATTCCGGGCAGAACGCGCTGATCGGCCATGCCGGCCTGACCGTGTTCGACGACAGCGCCGACATGCTGAAACTCGCGCGCTTCGCCATGGAGTTCTGCGCCATCGAAAGCTGCGGCAAATGCACCCCCTGCCGCATCGGCGCGGTGCGCGGGGTGGAGACGCTCGACCGCATCGGGCGGGGCGACACTTCGGCGATCCCGCTGCTGACCGATCTCTGCGAGACGATGAAATCCGGCTCGCTCTGCGCGCTGGGCGGCTTCACGCCCTATCCCGTGATGTCCGCGCTCACCCATTTCCCCGACGACTTCTCCGCCAATGCCAAGGAGGCCGCCGAATGAAAGACTTCATCCTTCCCGATGACCGCGATTTCGGCACGCCCGCCTCGAAATCGAAGACCATGGTCACGCTGACCATCGACGGCTTCGACGTGACGGTGCCGGAAGGCACCTCGATCATGCGCGCCGCGGCCGAGATCGGCATCACCGTGCCGAAGCTCTGCGCCACCGACAGCATCGAGGCGTTCGGGTCGTGCCGGCTTTGTCTGGTGGAGATCGAGGGGCGCAACGGCACCCCGGCCTCCTGCACCACGCCGGTGGCGCCGGGGATCAGCGTCAAGACCCAGACCTCGCGGCTGAAGCAGCTCCGCAAGGGGGTGATGGAGCTCTACATCTCCGACCACCCGCTCGACTGCCTGACCTGCGCCGCCAATGGCGATTGCGAATTGCAGGACATGGCCGGCGCCGTGGGCCTGCGCGATGTGCGCTACGAGGCGCCGCAGGGTGGCGACATGACCACCCATTTCCGCGCCAAGGACAATTCGGGCGAGGCCAATCCGCAATGGCTGCCCAAGGACGATTCGAACCCCTATTTCTCCTATGACCCGTCGAAATGCATCGTCTGCAACCGCTGCGTCCGCGCCTGCGAGGAAGTGCAGGGCACTTTCGCGCTGACCATCGAGGGCCGGGGCTGGGACAGCCGCGTCAAGGCCGGCGCGGCGGATGACAGCTTCCTGACCTCGGATTGCGTGTCCTGCGGCGCCTGCGTGCAGGCCTGCCCGACCGCGACGCTGGTCGAGAAATCGGTGATCGACATCGGCACCCCGGAACATGCCATCGTGACGACCTGCGCCTATTGCGGCGTCGGCTGCCAGTTCAAGGCCGAGATGCGCGGCGACGAGCTGGTGCGCATGGTGCCCTACAAGCACGGCAAGGCCAATCGCGGCCATAGCTGCGTCAAGGGCCGCTTCGCCTATGGCTATGCCAGCCACAAGGACCGCATCCTGAAGCCGATGATCCGCGATTCGATCAACGATCCCTGGCAGGAAGTCTCCTGGGACGAGGCGCTGGGCTTCGCCGCGAACCGCATCAAGGCGATCCAGGAGAAATACGGCCGGCAATCCGTCGGCGTCATCACCTCCAGCCGCTGCACCAATGAAGAAGCCTATCTGGTGCAGAAGCTGACCCGCGCGGTGTTCCGCAACAACAACACCGATACCTGCGCCCGCGTCTGCCATTCGCCGACCGGCTATGGCCTCGGCCAGACCTTCGGCACCTCGGCCGGCACCCAGGATTTCGACTCGGTGCAATATTGCGACGTGGCGCTGGTGATCGGCGCCAACCCGACCTCGGGCCACCCGGTCTTCGCCAGCCGGCTGAAGAAGCGGCTGCGGCAGGGCGCGAAGCTGATCGTGATCGACCCGCGCCGGACGGAAATGGTGGAGGGCGCGCATTACAAGGCCGACCATCACCTCGCGCTGAAACCCGGCACCAATACCGCCGTGGTCACCGCGCTCGCCCATGTCATCGTGACCGAGAAGCTCTATGACGAGGCGTTCATCCGCACCCGCTGCGACTGGGACGAGTTCCAGGATTACGCCGAATTCGTCAGCGATCCGAAACACTCGCCCGAGGCGATCGAGCTGCTGACCGGCGTGCCGGCGGCCGAGATGCGCGGCGCCGCCCGGCTCTATGCCACCGGCGGCAATGCGGCGATCTATTACGGGCTGGGCGTGACCGAGCATTCGCAGGGCTCCACCACCGTGATCGGCATCGCCAACCTCGCCATGCTGACCGGCAATATCGGCAAGGAAGGCGCCGGCGTGAACCCGCTGCGCGGCCAGAACAACGTGCAGGGCTCCTGCGACATGGGGTCCTTCCCGCATGAACTGCCGGGCTACCGCCATGTGAAGAACGCCGATGTGCGGGCGATCTACGAAAAGGCCTGGGGGGTGGAGATCGACCCCGAGCCCGGCCTGCGCATCCCCAACATGCTCGACGCGGCGGTCGAGGGCAGCTTCAAGGGCCTTTACTGCCAGGGCGAGGACATCCTGCAATCCGACCCCGACACCAAGCATGTCGCCGCCGGCCTCGCCGCGATGGAATGCGTGATCGTGCATGACATCTTCCTGAACGAGACGGCGAATTACGCGCATGTGTTCTTCCCCGGCTCGACCTTCCTCGA
>JBDHSR010000158.1:0-7593 GCA_039808305.1 Gemmobacter sp.
TAGGCGGTGCGGAAATTGGCGTTGCCGTTCACCGAGGCGCCGCCGAAATGCGTGCCGTGATAGCCCTTCTTCAGGCTCAGGAACTTCACCCGCCCGGCCTCGCCCCGGATCTTGTGATACTGCCGCGCCAGCCGCAGCGCCGTCTCCACGCTGTCGCTGCCGCCCGAGGTGTAGAAGGCGCGGCTCAGCCCGTCCGGCGCGAAGAAATCGCGCAATTCCTCGGCCAGTTCGATCACGCAATCGTTCGAGGTGCCCCGGAAGATCGAGTAATAGGGCAGCCGGTCGAGCTGCGCCGCGATGGCCTCCTTCACCGGCTGGCAGGAATAGCCGAGATTGACGTTCCACAGCCCGCCCACGCCATCGACCACCTCATGCCCGTCGATGTCGCGGATGCGCACCCCCTCGCCGCCGGTCACGATGGTCGGCGGATTGGCCAGGCTGTCGGCGGGTGAGGTCATCGGATGCCACAGGCTGCGGGCATTGTTGGCCTTGAGGAAATTCTCGTCCTTCATCGCGTCATCCTTTCGTTGCGCCACGCCAGAGCGCGGCCAGCTCCGGCGGCACCGCGCCGCCGCCGAGATCGTTCAGCTCCATCCCCGCCGCGACCAGCCGGTCGCGGATGCGGTCGCGCAGCGCCCCGGTCATCCGCGCCCCCGGCGCCGCCACGGCGAGCGCGCCGGTCACCGCCCCTTCCGCGTCGAACAGCGGCACGGCAAGGCTGTGCACCTCGGCCTCGAAACCGCCCGCGCTTTCGGCATGGCCCCGCGCCCGCACCCGCGCCGCCCGCGCCCGCAACGCCTCGGGATCGCTTTCCGTCCGCTCGGTCAGGCGGGGCAGCGGCCCCGCCAGCACCGCCGCCCGCGCCGCCTCCGGCAGGAAGGCCAGCACCGCGAGGCCCGAGGATGTGGCATGGAACGGCAGCGTATCGGCATCCGCCATCATCACCCGCGTCGCATGATCCGCCGAATAGGCCCAGGCCAGCGCCCTGAGCCGCCCGGCCTCCAGCAGCGACAGATGCGCCGTCTCGCCAGTCTCCGCCGCCAGCCGCTCCAGCACCGGCTGCGCCGCCGCGCGCAGCGCCACCGCCGCCTCGCGCAGCGCCGCCAGCCGCAGCACCGCCGGGCCCAGCCGGTATTCCCGCGCCGCGCCCGCCTGTTCGACGAAACCCCGCGCCTGCAATTCGCCCAGCAGCCGATGGCAGGTCGCCTTGTTCAGCCCGGCCAGCCGCGCCGCCTCGCTCAGCCCCAGCGCCGGCCGGTCGCGGGTGAAGAGATCCAGCAGATCGAGCGCCTTCGCGACAGTTCCCATCGCCTCCTCCGCGCGGTTTCCATTTCTGTTGACAGATCGCGGCCCGGCCTGTCAATCTTATTTCAAACCATCGGTTCATATATTGAACCAAGCGGAGATCGCATGACCCTCGACCAGCCCGGCATCGACCGCCTCGCCGCCCGCCCCGTCGCCCCCGGCCGCTTGCTGATCGGCGGCGAATGGCACGAGGGCGAGGGCCCGCCCGGCACCGTGCTCTCCCCCATCGACGGCCAACCGCTCACCACCCTGGCCACCGCCAGCCCCGCCGATGTCGCCCGCGCCGCCGCCAGCGCCCGCGCCGCCTTCGAGGATGGCCGCTGGTCGCGCCGCGCCCCGGCCGAGCGCAAGAAGGTGCTGCTCCGCCTCGCCGAGCTGATCGACGCGAACGCCGCCGAACTCGCCGTGCTCGGCGTGCGTGACAACGGCACCGAGATCGCCATGGCCCTGAAAGCCGAACCCGGCAGCGCGGCGGGCACCTTCCGCTATTACGCCGAGGCGCTCGACAAGGTGTATGGCGAGATCGCCCCCACCGCCCCCGGCACGCTCGGCCTGATCCACCGCGAGCCGGTGGGCGTGGTCGGCGCCATCGTGCCGTGGAACTTCCCGCTGATGATCGGCGCCTGGAAGATCGCCCCGGCGCTGGCCATGGGCAATTCCGTGGTGCTGAAACCGGCGGAGACCGCCTCGCTCACGCTGCTGCGCCTCGGCGCGCTGGCGCTGGAGGCCGGGCTGCCGCCGGGCGTGCTGAACATCGTCACCGGCCCCGGCCGTGTCACCGGCGAGGCGCTGGCGCGCGCGCGCGAGGTCGATGCGCTGGTCTTCACCGGCTCCGGCGCCACCGGGCGGCGGCTGCTGGAATATTCCGCCCGCTCCAACCTGAAACGCTGCTATCTGGAACTCGGCGGCAAGAGCCCCAACATCGTCTTCGCCGACGCGCCGGATCTCGCGGCGGCCGCCAAAGCCGCCGCCACCGCGATCTTCCGCAATGCCGGTCAGGTCTGCGTCGCCGGCTCCCGCCTGCTGGTCGAGGCCGCCATCGAGAAGGATTTCACCGCCGCGCTGATCGAGGCGACCGGGCGGATGACCACCGGCAACCCGCTCCACCTCTCCACGCAGATCGGCGCGGTGAACTCCGCCGCCCAGCTCGACGGCAACCTGCGCTTCGTGACCGACGCCGAGGCCGAGGGCGCCCGCCTCGCCACCGGCGGCACCCGCCTCCTGCAAGAGACCGGCGGCTGGTATATGGCCCCCACCATCCTCACCGGCGTCGCCCCCCATCATAGGCTGTTCCGCGAGGAGGTGTTCGGCCCCGTCCTCGCCGTCACCCCCTTCGCCGACGAGGCCGAGGCGATCCGCCTCGCCAACGCCACCGATTACGGCCTCGCCGCCGGGGTCTGGACCAGCGATCTCGGCCGCGCCCATCGCATGATCCGCGCCATCCGCGCCGGGGTGGTGCATGTCAACACCTATGGCGGCGCCGACGGCACCGTGCCGCTGGCCGGCGTCAGGCAATCCGGCAACGGCGCCGACAAGTCGCTGCACGCGCTCGACAAATACACCGACCTGAAGACCGCCTGGATTCAGCTCTGAGTTTCAACCTGGCCCAAATACTGGGGTCCGGGGCAAAGCCCCGGTCGCGGCCCGCCAGAGGCGCCCCGGTCCAGCAGGAGAACCCGATGACCCACCGCATCCTCGTCGCAGGCACCTGGGACACCAAGAACGACGAGCTGGGCTATATCGCCGGGGTGATCCGCGCCCAGGGCGGCGCGGTGCTGACCATGGATGTCTCGGTCCTCGGCGACCCGGCGGAGCCCGCCGACATCGGCAAGCACGAGGTCGCCGCCGCCGGCGGCGCCTCCATCGCCGAGGCCATCGCGGCGGGCGACGAGAATGCCGCGATGCAGATCATGGCGCGCGGCGCGGCCACGCTCGCCGCGCGCCTCCATACAGAGGGGCGCATCCAGGGCGTCATCGTGCTCGGCGGCACCATGGGCACCGATCTGGCGCTCGATCTTTGCGCGGCGCTGCCGCTCGGCGTGCCGAAATACGTCGTCTCCACCGTCAGCTTCTCGCCGATGCTGCCGCCCGAGCGGCTGCCGCCCGACATCCAGATGATCCTCTGGGCCGGCGGGCTCTACGGGCTGAACTCGGTCTGCAAGGCCACGCTCAGCCAGGCGGCGGGCGCCGTCCTCGGCGCCGCGCGGGCGGTGGAGCCGCCCCGGCGCGGCCGCCCGCTGATCGGCATGACCAGCTTCGGCAAGACCGTGCTGCGCTACATGGTGGCCCTGAAACCGGCGCTGGAGGCGCGCGGCTTCGAGGTGGCGGTGTTCCACGCCACCGGCATGGGCGGGCGCGCCTTCGAAA
Organism: Gemmobacter sp.; assembly: GCA_039808305.1. Lineage (GTDB taxonomy): Bacteria > Pseudomonadota > Alphaproteobacteria > Rhodobacterales > Rhodobacteraceae > Gemmobacter. Next base: position 3,673 of record JBDHSR010000158.1, read on the forward strand.
GCCTCGCGGCCGAGGGCGCCTTCGCCGCCGTGCTCGACCTCGCGCCGCAGGAGGTGGGCAACCACCTCTTCGGCTCGGCGATCAGCGCGGGGCCGGACCGGATGACGGCGGCGGGGCGGCGCGGGTTGCCGCAGATCGTCTCCATCGGCTGCTACGATCTCGTCGATCTGGTCGGCTGGCACCCGCTGCCCGAGCGGTTCCGCGACAGCCCGTTCCACGCCCATAACCGCATCCTGTCCTCAGTGGTGCTGAATGCCGGGGAACGCCGCGCCGTCGCCCGCGCGCTCTGCGGCAAGCTGGCCGAGGCGCGGGGGCCGGTCACCTTCCTGCTGCCGCTGCATGGCGGCAACGAATGGGACCGGGCGGAGGGGCCGCTGGTCGATGCCGACGGCCTCGCCGCCTTCTGCGCGGAATTGCGCGCCGCCTGCCCGCCCGGCGTCGATCTGGTCGAGCTCGACTGCCATATCAACGACCCGGATTTCTCCGAAGCCGCGCTCGCCGTCATCGACCGCTGGATCGCGGCGGGGCTTCTTCCCGCGCCCTGAGGTCGAGCCGCTGCAACTCCTCCAGCAGATCGAGCAGCAGCTCCAGCCGCTCCGCCCCGAACCCCTCCTCGATCCGGCGGAACAGCGCGGCGCTGTGGGGCGCATGGGCGCGGATCAGCGCCAGCCCCTCCGGCGTGATCTCCAGCACCGTCTTGCGCCGGTCCTCCGGCGGGGTGGAGCGGCGCACCAGCCCCTCGGCCTCCATCGGCCGCACCATCCGCGTCAGGCTCGACAGCAGCAGGCAGGCCAGATGCGCCACCTGCGAAAGCTCCAGCGGGCCGTTCTCCGCCAGCACCCGCAGCACCCGCCATTTCTGCTCGTTCACCCCCGAGGAGGCCAGCATCTCGCGGATCGGCCCCATCACCGTCTCGCGCGCCCGAAGCAGCGCGATGGGCAGCGAGCGGCGCGTCTGGCGCAGGAGAAGCTCTTCCTCGGTCATGGGCCGAGTATCCCCCGCTTCGCCCCGCGTCTCAAGCCGAAAGGCTTGACAGAAGGCCGCATATATTTAACAAAGCAAATATCTGCGGAGGAGCCGATGCCGCATATCCAGATCGACTATTCGCCCAATCTCGAATCCCGGCTGGACGTGGCGGGCCTCTGCCGCGCGCTGCGCGACGCGGCGGCGGCGACCGGCCTCCTGCCGCTGGCCGGGATCCGGGTGCGCGCCACCGCCTGCACCCATGTGGTGATCGCCGACGGCAATCCCGATCACGCCTTCCTCGACATCTCGCTGCGCCTGCGCGGCGGCCGGCCGCAAGCCGCGAAAGAGGCCGCCACCGCGCGGATCTTCGCCGCGGCCGAGGCGTTCTGCGCCGATCTGCTCGCCACCTCCTCCTTCATGCTCAGCTTCGAGATGCGCGACATCGACCCCGCGCTGAGCCCGAAAACCTCCTCCATCCGCCGCTACCTGCCGGGAGAGACGCCATGACCGACCTCGCCACCCACCTGTCGCGGCTCGACACCCATCTGGCGCGCTTCCGCGCCGCCGGCATCCCGAACCTGATCGGCGGGCAGGACCGGCCCGGCGCGGGCGGCACGTTCGAGACCCGCTCGCCGGTCGACGACAGCCCGATCGCCCATGTCGCGCGCGGCACGGCGGCGGATGTCGACGCGGCGGCGCGGGCGGCGCAGGCGGCCTTTCCGGCCTGGGCCGCGCTGCCGGGCGACAAGCGCAAGGCGATCCTCCACCGCATCGCCGACCTGATCGAGCGGCGCGCCGAGGAAATCGCGCTCTGCGAATGCTGGGATACCGGGCAGGCCTGGCGCTTCATGTCGAAGGCCGCGCTGCGCGGGGCGGAGAATTTCCGCTTCTTCGCCGATCTCGCCCCCGGCGCCCGCGACGGGCGGAGCCTGCCCACGCCCGGCCATCTCAACATCACCTCGCGCCATCCCATCGGCCCGGTCGGCGTCATCACGCCCTGGAACACGCCCTTCATGCTTTCCACCTGGAAGATCGCCCCGGCGCTGGCCGCCGGCTGCACGGTCGTCCACAAGCCGGCCGAGTTCAGCCCGCTCACCGCGCGCCTCCTGGCCGAGATCTGCCACGAGGCCGGCCTGCCGCCCGGCGTGCTGAACCTCGTCAACGGCATGGGCGAAGAGGCGGGCCGGGCGCTGACCGAACATCCGGCGATCCGCGCCATCGCCTTCGTCGGCGAATCCCGCACCGGCGCGGCCATAATGCGGCAGGGGGCCGAGACGCTGAAACGGGTGCATTTCGAGCTGGGCGGCAAGAACCCGGTGATCGTGTTCGAGGATGCCGATCTCGACCGCGCGCTCGATGCGGCGATCTTCATGATCTATTCGCTGAACGGCGAGCGCTGCACCTCGTCGAGCCGGCTTCTGGTGCAGGACAGCATCGCCGACACCTTCCACGCGCGGCTGGTGGAACGGGTGAGCCGCCTGCGCGTCGGCCACCCCCTCGACCCCGCGACCGAGATCGGCCCGCTGATCGACCGCAGCCATTTCGACAAGGTGACGGGCTATGTGGCGACCGGCCTGGCCGAGGGCGCCACGCTCGCCGCCGGCGGCGGGCGGCTGGGCGAAACCGGCTGGTTCGTGCAGCCCACGCTCTTCACCGGGGCCCGCCCCGAGATGCGCATCGCGCAGGAAGAGGTGTTCGGCCCCTTCCTCACCTCGATCCGCTTCCGCGACGAGGAGGAGGCGCTGCGCATCGCCAATGGCGTGGCCTATGGCCTCGCGGGCTATGTCTGGACCAACGACCTGACCCGCGCGCTGCGCGTCTCCGACCGGCTGGAGGCGGGGATGATCTGGGTGAACAGCGAGAATGTGCGCCACCTGCCCACCCCCTTCGGCGGGGTGAAGGCCAGCGGCATCGGCCGCGACGGCGGCGACTGGTCCTTCGAATTCTACATGGAGACCAAGAACACCGCCTTCGCGCTGGGGCCGCACGGCATCCCGCGCCTCGGCGCCTGACGCCCGCGGGAAACGCGCATCGACCGGGGCGAAGACCCCGAAGGGAGGACAGAATGACCGCGATACCGGCCCCCAACCTCTACCCGCCGTTCAACATCGTGCGGCTGAGCCATGTCGAGCTGCGCGTGACCGATCTCGGCTGGAGCCGCGCCTATTACGCCGATCTGCTCGGCCTCCAGATCACCCATGAGGATGGCGAGGCGATCCACCTGCGGGCGATGGAGGAACGCGGGCATCACTGCCTGATCCTGCGCCGCGCGGCGGAACCCTCGGTCGGCGTGCTGGGCTTCAAGGTCTGGGACGAGCCGGATCTCGACAGGGCCGCGCAATGGTTCGCCGCGCAGGGCCTGCCGGTCGCATGGATCGAGCGGCCCTTCATGGGCCGGGTGCTCGCCACCCGCGATCCCTGGGGGGCGCCGCTGGAATTCTATGCCCGCATGGAGCGGCTGCCGCCGATCCACCAGAAATACGGCCTCTATCGCGGGGTCCGCCCGCTGCGCATCGACCATTTCAACCTGTTCTCGCCCGATGTCGACGCGGCGGTGGCGTTCTATGCCGCGATGGGCTTCCGCCTGACGGAATACACCGCCGACGACACGAGCGGCCGGCTCTGGGCGGCCTGGATGCACCGCAAGGGCGGCGTGCATGACATCGCCTTCACCAACGGCACCGGGCCGCGCCTGCATCACACCGCCTTCTGGGTGCCCAACCCCCTCAACATCATCGACCTGCTCGACCTGATGGCGACCTCGGGCTATCTGGAGAATATCGAGCGCGGGCCGGGGCGGCATGGCATCTCCAACGCCTTCTTCCTCTATATCCGCGACCGCGACGGGCACCGGACCGAGATCTATTGCTCCGACTACCAGACCGTCGACCCGGATCTGGAGCCGATCCGCTGGAGCCTGACCGATCCGCAGCGCCAGACCCTCTGGGGCGCGCC
>JBDHSR010000159.1:0-7583 GCA_039808305.1 Gemmobacter sp.
TCGATCTCGGCCACGGTGCGCTTCAGCACGCGCACCACCTGTTCCAACTGCCGCTTGTCGTCCTTGTTCAGCGGCTTCAGCGGCGGGCGCGGCGGGCCGGCGTAAAGCCCGTCCATCTCGCAGCCATGCTTGATGCACTGGATGAACTTGCCGCCCTGTTCCAGAACCCGCATCAGCGGCATCAAGGCCGACATGATCCGGCGGCCCTTGTCGAAATTCCCCTCCACCGCGCAGGCGCGCCACAGCGCGATATGCTCGGCCGGCAGGAAGTTCGAGCCACCGCAGACCCAGCTCCGCGCGCCCCAGGCGAAGAATTCCAGCGCCTGGTCGTCCATGCCGCAGGACATCTGGATATGCGGATAATCGCGCGCCAGCAGATGCACCCGGTTGATGTCGCCCGAGCTTTCCTTGATGGCGCAGAAATTGCGGCTGCGCCCCACGCGGTCGAGGAATTCCTCGCCCATGTTGATGCCCATCCGGCCGGGATAGTTGTACAGCATGATCGGCAGGTCGGCCGCGCGGTCGATGGCGAGCGCGTTCAGCGCGTTCTCCCGCTCGGTCGGCACCGAATAGGGCGGGCTGCCCACCAGAAGCGCCGCCGCGCCGATCTTCGCCGCGTGCTCGGCCATGCGGATCGAATCCTCCAGCCGGATCGCCACGGTGCCGACGATCAGCGGCACCCGGCCGCCGATCACCTGCTGGGCGAGGCTGGCCATCTCCAGCCGCTCTTCCATCGACTGCGCGTAATATTCGCCGGTCGAGCCGCCATTGATCAGGCCATGCACCCCGGCGGCGATCAGATGTTCGATCATCGCCGCGAAGGCGTCGCGGTCGATCGAGCCGTCATCCCGATGCGGGGTGATGACGGGCGTATAGATACCCTCGAACTTCATGAGACTCCTCTCCGGTACTGCTCGCCCGGGGCACGGCCGAGCGGAATGTGGATGCTTTCGGGCGTGACGAAACTTTCGATCTGGGCGCGCGACAGCTCCCAATGCGCCACCGCCAGATCGGCGGCGGCATCGGCATCGCCGGCCTCGATCAGCGCGATGAACTGGTCGTGCTGGTCGGCCGCGAGCGCGCGCTCCTCGGCCAGATGGAGCTTGCGCGGGTCGTAGAAGGTCATGCCGATCCGGGTATGGTCGATCAGCAGCCGGCGCAGGCTGGGCATCAGGAACTCGTTGTCGGCCATCTCGCCGATGACGGAATGGAAGCGCTCGTTCATCAGCGCGCGCTCCGCCGCGTCGCCCTCGGCGATGGCCAGACGGAAGGCGCGCTGCGTCTCCTTCAGTTGCGCGATCTGCGCCGGGCGGGCGTTCTCGGCCGCGAGCCGGCTCACCGCCGCATAGATCATCGGCGCCGCCACGAAGAAGTTGCGCAGCGTCTTGTGCGTCATCGGCGCCACCTGCGCGCCCCGATTCTCGTGCAGCAGCAGATAGCCCTCTCCGACCAGTTGCCGCAGCACCTCGCGCAGCGGCGGGCGCGATATGCCATAGATCTCGGCCAGCTCCACCTCGTCGAGATAGGCGCCCGGCTCCAGTTCCTGCGTCAGGATGTTTCTGCGCAAGTCGTTGGCACAATGCGCCTTCTTGCTTCGGGGATCGGTTTCCACGGCTGTCTCCTCATCTGATGTCGCGGCGCAAACTGCGCCTGAATCAGATCGTCTGCAATCTTGTTACGCTTCATAATACATATTGTCTACTGGTAAGTTTTATGATTGTAGTACGAAAACGGGGAGAAGAATCTGCATGACCAAATCCGCCAGAGAGGACGTCATCCGCTGCGAGGGGATCTGGAAGATCTTCGGCGACAAGTCGCGCCAGGCAATGGATGCCATCCGCAAGGACGGCCTGTCGAAGACCGAGATCCGCGAGCGCTTCGATTGCGTCGTGGGCGTGCAGGACGCCAGCTTCAGCGTCCGACGCGGAGAGATCTTCTGCATCATGGGGCTGTCCGGCTCGGGCAAATCGACGCTGATCCGGCATATCAACCGGCTGATCGAACCGACCGCCGGCTCCGTCATCATCGAGGGGCAGAACGTCAACGCGATGAACGCCCGCGACCTGCGCGCGCTCAGGGCCGAGCGTATCGGCATGGTGTTCCAGTCGATGGCGCTGATGCCGCACCGCACGGTGCGCGACAACGTGGTCTTCTCGCTGGAGGTGCGCGGCGCGCCCGAGGCGAAGCGGGCCGAGGTCGCCGCCCATGCCATCGAGGCGGTGGACCTGACCGGATGGGAGAAGAAATATCCTGACGAACTCTCCGGCGGGATGCAGCAGCGCGTCGGCCTCGCCCGCGCCATCGCCGCCGATCCGACGATCCTGCTGATGGACGAGCCGTTCTCGGCGCTCGACCCGCTGATCCGCCGCCAGTTGCAGACCACCTTCATGAAACTCTCGGCGGAGCTGCACAAGACCACGGTCTTCATCACCCACGACCTCGACGAGGCGATCCGCATCGGCGACCGCATCGCCATCATGAAGGACGGGGTGCTGGTGCAGATCGGCACGCCCGAGCAGATCGTCACCGAACCCGCCGACGAATATGTGGCGGATTTCGTGGCGGGTATCTCCAAGCTCGATCTGGTCTCGGCGGCGCGGGTCATGCAGCCGCTGGCGCAATACGTCCAGTCGCAGGGGCCGCAGGACACCGCCGCCTGGCCGGTCGCGGCGCCGGACGACAAGCTCAACACGCTGGTCGACCTTGCGGTCGGCACCGACCATCCGATCCTCGTCGCCGAAGCCGGCGTTCCGGTCGGCGTGGTGACCAAGGGCGCGCTGCTGCGCGGCATCCAGGGCCGCGAGGACACTCATCAACCGCAGGCGGAGGCGCTCTGATGGACAAGACGTTCGACTGGCTGAACCCCTTCGCCTCGGTCGACCTCGGCATCGGCAAATGGGCCGACGGCATCAAGGGCTGGGCGATGGCCAACCGCGCGGTGATCCAGCCGCTGAAGACCTTCTTCGACCATGTGATCACCGGGATCGAGACCGCGCTGCAAGCCGTGCCGCCGGTGATCATGCTGGTCCTGCTGGTGCTGATCGCCTGGCAGGCCGCCGGGCGGCGCATCGCGCTGCTGGTGTTCTTCTGCCTCGTGGTGCTGGGATTGCTCGCGCCCGACGCCTGGTCGCTGGCGATGACCACCCTCGCCATCGTGATCTCCTCGGTGCTGCTCTGCACGCTGATCGGGCTGCCGCTCGGCATCCTCGCCGGCAAGAGCGACCGGTTCGAGGCCACGGTGCGCCCGGTGCTCGACACGATGCAGACCATCCCGGCCTTCGTCTATCTCGTCCCCGTGGTGATGATGATCGGCATCGGCAACGTCTCGGGCGTGATCGTCACCATCATCTTCGCGCTGCCGCCGCTGGTGCGGCTGACCTCGCTCGGCATCCGGGGCGTCAACCCCGGCGTGGTGGAGGCCGCCCGCGCCTTCGGCGCCACGCCGCGGCAGATCCTGTTCAAGGTGGAACTGCCGCTCGCCACGCCCACCATCCTCGCCGGGCTGAACCAGACCATCATGCTGTCGCTGTCGATGGTGGTCATCGCCTCGATGATCTCGGTCAAGGGGCTGGGCAACGAGGTGCTGCGCGCCATGGGCCGGCTCGACGCCGGCAAGGCCATCGTCGGCGGCCTCGGCATCGTGATGCTGGCCATCGTGCTCGACCGGATCACGCAAGGTCTGGGCCGTTCGGGCCGCGACCGGGGGCACCGCCACTGGTGGCAATCCGGCCCGGTGGGGCTGGTGGCCGGGCTCTTGCGCAACCGTTCCTGAGACAACGCTTCAACAGATCGGAAAACGATCCAACACGGAGGAAGACCATGAAGATGTTCACCCTGAGCACCGCGCTGGCGCTGGTGCTGGCCGGCCCGCTCTTCGCCAACGACAAGCCCGGCGAGGGCAAGCCGGCGGTCCGGGTCATCATGCCCGCCCAGATCGAGGAGCATTTCCACCACTACGTCCTGCTGCGCGCGCTTCAGGAGCTGGGCTACGAGACCGCCGCGCCGGCCGAGGCCGAATACCAGACCATGCACCTCGCCATCGGCGGCGGCGACGCGGATTTCACCGCGAACCACTGGCACGCGCTGCACGCGGCCTTCTATGAGGAATCGGGCGGCGCCGCGGTGATGAGCAAGGTCGGCGTGCTGATCGAAGGGGCCCTTCAGGGCTATCTGGTCGACAAGGCCAGCTACGATGCCGGCATCACCGATTTCACCATGCTGAAGGACCCCGAGATCGCCAAGCGCTTCGACGCCGATGGCGACGGGAAGGCCGATCTGGTCGGCTGCACCCCCGGCTGGGGCTGCGAGCGGGCGATCGAGCATCAACTGACCGAATACGGCCTGCGCGACACCGTGACCCACAACCAGGGCGCCTACCAGGCGATCATCGGCGACGCCATCGCCCGCCACGCCAATGGCGAATCGATCATCTACTACACCTGGACGCCCTATTGGGTCTCGGGCGTGCTGGTGCCGGGCAAGGACGTGGAATGGCTGAGCGTGCCCTATACCGCGCTGCCCGAAGGCAGCGAGGGCCTGAACACCACCGTCGACGGCAAGAATGTCGGCTTCGCGGTCGAGAGCGTGGGCGTGCTGGCGCGCAACGATTTCCTCGAGGCGAACCCGGCCGCGGCGAAACTGTTCGAGGTGGCCAAGATCCCGGTGAACGATGTCTCGGCCCAGGCGCTGGAGATCACCAACGGCGCCAATTCGGACGAGGCGATCTGGGCCTCGGCCGACAAGTGGGTCGCCGACAACCGCGCCACCTTCGACGGCTGGCTGGCCGAGGCGCGCGCGGCGGCCGAATGATCCCCAGCCCCGGGGCGCCCCTCGCGGGCGCCCCGCTTTCCGTCAGGCCCGCCATGACCGCGCATTTCGTCTTTCTCCTGCTGGAAAACTTCTCGCATCTGGCGTTCTCCTGCGCGCTGGAGCCGCTCCGGATCGCCAACCTGATCTCGGGGCAGAAGCTCTACCGCTGGTCGCTGGCCAGCGAGGACGGGGTTTCGGCCACCTGCTCCAACCGCTCGGTGACGCTGGTGAACATGGGGCTCGCGCCGCTCCAGCATGTCGACCGGCTGTTCCTGATCTCGGGCATCCATGTGCAGAGCCACACGACGCCGGCGATCCTGCATTTCCTGCGCCGCGAACGCGCCTCGGGCACGGCGATCGGGGCGATCTGCTCGGGCGCCTATGTGCTGGCGAAGGCCGGGTTCCTCGATGGCGTCGAGGCCGCGATCCACTGGGAATACCACGACCTCATCGCCGAGGAGTTTCCCGATGTCCGGCTGGTGCGCAGCATCTTCACCACCGGGCAGAAATTCGTCACCGCCTCGGGCGGCACCGCCGCCGCCGACCTGATGCTGCACCTGATCGCCCGCGACCACGGCAAGGATCTGGCGACGGCGGTGGCCGACCAGATGGTCTACAACGCGGTGCGCGAGGGGACGGCGGCGCAGCGCGTCTCGCTGCAATCGCGGCACGGGATGCGCAACAGCCATCTGTCCCGCGCCATCACCCTGATGGAGCAATATCTCGAAGACCCGCCCACCCCGTTCGAGATCGCCGAGGAGGTGGGCATCTCCACCCGGCAGCTCGAACGGCTGTTCGGCCGCTACCTGAACACCTCGCCCAAGCGCTACATGATGGAGATGCGGCTGCACCGGGCGCGCAACCTGATCGTGCAGACCGAACAGTCCATCGCCGAGATCGCCATGGCCTGCGGCTTCAACTCGACCTCGCATTTCTCCAAGGTCTTCCGCAATCACTATGGCGTCTCGCCCATCTCGCATCGCAACACGCTGGCCTGAGCCGGGCCCGGCTCAGCGAAGATCGCCGGCCGCCGCGCACCAGTCCAGCATGTAGGTTGCCAGGCCCCGATCCAGATGCAGCCGGATGCGGCCCTCATGGCGGCAGAGCGCCACGGTGACGCCGGCGAACATCACGGCGGCGCAGGGGCTGTCCGCGCGCGGATCGACGGCGGTCGCGCGGGCGACCAGCGCCATGGCGCGCGGGCCCGCGATCTCGATCACCGCCATCGCGCCGGTCATCGGCGTGGTGGCGACGCCCCCGGCCCAGCCGGCCGCCGCCTGATCGAGCTCCACCCCGACCGCAAGCATCCGCCGGCGCGCCATGCGCAGCGCGTAGCGGGGCCCCGCCACATCCGCCAGCAGGCCGGCGGCGGGCGGCAGGCCATGCGGCGCACCGAAAGCCCCCAGATCGCCGCTGACCATGACCTGCGGAACCGGCGCCAGCAGCGCCACCTCGATCCCGTCACCGGCCAGACGGGCGCCCGCCGCGGCCGGGGCGGACCAGAATGTCGAACGATCACGCATCCAGACGCTCTCCCTTCGGATCGAACGCGCATGGCGCGGTGATCCGCGCCATGCGGCGCTTGCCGAGATGTTGCAGCTCGATCACCTCGCCATGCCGGCTTGCGCCGCGCTCGATCAGCGCCAGCGCCACCGGATGTTCGGTGGAAACCCGGGGGTAGCTGGAGGTGACATAGCCGATGGAACGCGGCTGCGCCCCCGACAGGTCGAGCCCGTGCGCCCCCACCGGCAGCGGGCCGCCGCCATCGGCCGGCACCAGCCCGACGAGCTGGTTGCGGTCCGGCCGCTGCGCCTCTTCCTGAAGCAGCGAACGCTTGCCGACGAACTCCGCCTTCTTCGATTTCAGCGGGCCGGAGAGGCCGAGATCCATCGGCCGGCTCATCCCGTCGCTGTCCTTGCCGATGACGATGAAGCCCTTCTCGGCGCGCAGGATCATCACCGCCTCGATGCCGATCGGACCGCCGCCCTCGGCGCCGGCGGACCGGGCCAGCGCATCCCACAGATCCGGCGCCAGATCCTGCCGGATCGAGATCTCGTAGGAACGGTCGCCGGTGAAGCTGACCCGGGTCAGCCGCAGCGGCGCCGCGCCGAACCGGCCCGGACGGGTGGTCATATGCGGGAAGGCCGTGTCGTCCAGATCGGCCGCGATGCCGGCCGCCGCGATCACCGCGCGCGCCTTCGGCCCCGAGACGGTGACGGTCGCCGTTTCGGCGGTGGCGTCATGGATGAAGACGCGCTTCGCGGGGAAACGGTCCTGCCGCCATTCCTCCAGCATCGCATGGATCCCCGCCACATGGGACGAGGAGCAGGAGACGATGAAGCGGTTCTCGTCCAGCCGCACCAGCACCCCGTCATCGTAGACGATCCCGCTTTCCGCCAGGATGAAGCCGTAGCGGCAGCCGCCGGGTTTCAGGGTCGAGACGGTGTTGTAATAGATGAAGTCGAGGAACTCCGCCGCGTCCGGCCCGATCACCTCGATCTTGCCGAGGGGCGAGGCGTCGAACAGGCCGACCGTGGCGCGGGCCAGCTTCGCCTCGGCCAGAATGGCGCTGTCGTCATGTCCGTAATGGATCGGGCGCAGCCAGCCGCCATATTCGCCCAGCGCCGCGCCGAGCGCGCGATGCCGCCCCTCCAGCGCCAGCCGGCGCACGGGGTTCATCCGCTCGCCGCCGCGCAACCCGGCGAAGCTGGTATAGGGCACCGGCGTGAAGGGCGGGCGGTAGGTGGTGGTGCCGACCTCGGGAATGTCGCGCC
>JBDHSR010000160.1:0-7563 GCA_039808305.1 Gemmobacter sp.
ATTTTTGCCGCCCGAAGGCGCACTCATCGGCACCGGGAGCCAGCCCTGGCCCCAAAGCCAGTTCCAGAGCCAGTCCCGAAAAGAGACCCATGCCCGCATATCGTTCCCGCACCACCACCCATGGCCGCAACATGGCCGGCGCCCGTGGCCTCTGGCGCGCGACCGGCGTGAAGGACAGCGATTTCGGCAAGCCGATCATCGCCATCGTCAATTCCTTCACCCAGTTCGTGCCGGGCCATGTCCACCTGAAGGATCTCGGCCAGATGGTCGCGCGCGAGGTGGAGGCGGCGGGCGGCATCGCCAAGGAATTCAACACCATCGCGGTGGATGACGGCATCGCGATGGGCCATGACGGGATGCTCTATTCGCTGCCCTCGCGCGAGCTGATCGCCGACAGCGTGGAATACATGGTCAACGCCCATTGCGCCGACGCCATGGTCTGCATCTCCAACTGCGACAAGATCACCCCCGGCATGCTGATGGCCGCGATGCGGCTGAACATCCCCGCGGTCTTCGTCTCGGGCGGGCCGATGGAGGCCGGCAAGGTCACGCTGGGCGACGGACGGACCGTCGCGCTCGATCTGGTCGACGCCATGGTGGCGGCGGCCGACGACGCGGTGTCGGATGCCGATCTGGCGGCCATCGAACAGGCGGCCTGCCCGACCTGCGGCTCCTGCTCGGGCATGTTCACCGCCAATTCGATGAACTGCCTGACCGAGGCGCTCGGCTTCTCGCTGCCCGGCAACGGCTCGACGCTGGCCACCCATGCCTATCGCAAGGCCCTGTTCCTGGAGGCGGGGCGGCGCGCGGTCGATCTGTGCCGACGCTATTACGAGCAGGAGGATGCCAGCGTCCTGCCGCGCGCCATCGCCACCAAGGCGGCCTTCGAGAACGCCATGGCGCTCGACATCGCCATGGGCGGCTCGACCAATACCGTGCTGCATATCCTCGCCGCCGCGCAGGAGGGCGGGGTGGATTTCACCATGGACGACATCGACGCGCTGTCGCGCAAGGTGCCCTGCCTCTGCAAGGTGGCCCCCAACAAGGCCGATGTGCATATCGAGGACGTGCATCGCGCCGGCGGCATCATGGGCATCCTGGGCGAGCTCGACCGCGCCGGGCTGCTCCACCGCGATTGCCCCACCGTCCACGCCCCCACCCTCGGCGCCGCCATCGACCAGTGGGACATCGCGAAATCGAACAATCCCGAGGCGCGCGAGCTCTTCCTCGCCGCGCCCGGCGGCGTGCCGACGCAGGTGGCCTTCAGCCAGTCGTCGAAATGGCCCGCGCTCGATACCGACCGCACGAACGGGGTGATCCGCTCGGCGGAGACGCCGTTCTCGAAGGATGGCGGCCTCGCGGTGCTGAAGGGCAATATCGCGCTCGACGGCTGCATCGTGAAGACCGCCGGGGTGGACGAGTCGATCCTCGTCTTCACCGGCCGCGCGAAGGTGTTCGAAAGCCAGGACGCCGCCGTCTACGGCATCCTGAACGGCGGGGTCGAGGCGGGCGACGTGGTGGTGATCCGCTACGAGGGGCCGAAGGGTGGCCCGGGCATGCAGGAGATGCTCTATCCGACCAGCTATCTGAAGTCGAAGGGCCTCGGCAAGGCCTGCGCGCTGATCACCGACGGGCGGTTCTCGGGCGGCACCTCGGGGCTTTCGATCGGCCATGCCAGCCCCGAGGCGGCGGCGGGCGGCACCATCGGCCTGGTGCAGGATGGCGACCGGATCGAGATCGACATCCCCGCCCGCACCATCCACCTCGCGGTGCCCGAGGCGGAGCTGGCGCAGCGCCGCGCCGCGCAGGACGCGAAGGGCTGGAAACCCGCGCAGCCCCGCAAGCGCCAGGTCTCGGCGGCGCTGAAGGTCTATGCGCAATTCGCCGCCTCCGCCGACAAGGGCGCGGTGCGGGTGCTGCCCGAATAAGGCCGCGCGGCCTGCCGACCCGGAAAGGCGCGGAGGGCCGTCTCCCGCGCCTTTTTTCATGGTCTTCCGCACCCGTTCCACCCAGGGCGGCGGTTATTTCTGTTGACGCGAATGTGACCGCACCCGCATCCTGCGTCGACCGCGGCATTTTGCGGCATGGCCCATATTTCCCAACCGATTCCCGGAGCATCCCATGTCCACGCTCGACCTTTCCGCCCGCACCTCGTCCATCACGCTCGCCTATTACGGATACGGGGGGTACTGGAACGACACGCTCGGCAACGGGGGCGAGTTCGACAGTTCGGTCGACCTGATCCGGCTCGGCTCGGCCGGCGACCGGATCGACTACATGGACGCGGCCCAGGGCGTGACGGTCTTCGGCAATGGCGGGGCGGATACGCTGCTCGGCTCGGTTCACGGCGACAGCCTCGATGGCGGGGCGGATGCCGATACGCTGATCTCGCAGGGCGGCGACGACACGCTGACCGGCGGCGCCGGCAATGACGTGTTCCGCATCACCGGCTTCCTGCCCGAAGCGAGCTATGCCGAACAGGACAGCGGCCGCACCGTCACCATCACCGATTTCCAGATCGGCGACCGGCTCGACCTCGCCTTCCTGCCGGTGACCAGCCTCGCCGATCTCGCGCTGTTCGGCTCCGTCGTGGGCGGCGCGCTGGAACTTTCATTCTATGCCAACGACTATCTCCAGACCATCCGCCTCAACGGCGTCACCTCGCTCGGCGCCGCGGATGTGATCCTGTCCGGCTCGACCGCCATCCGCTATGTCTACGGCACCGGCGGCCGGGACGATATTTTCGGCGCCAATGGCGCCGACAATCTCGACGGCGGCGACGGCGACGACCGGGTGCTGGCGGCGGGCGGCAACGACAATGTCATCGGCCAGGGCGGCAATGACAGCATCTATGGCGGCGCCGGGTCCGACACGATCCAGGCGGGCGAGGGCGACGACCGGGTGGAGGCCGGCGAGGGCAACGATTCCGTCCATGGCGACGATGGCGCCGATTCCATCGACGGCGGCGCCGGCAACGACACGCTGTTCGGCGAGAATCCCGGCATGCTCGACGCGATCTGGAACGACACGCTGATCGGCGGCGCCGGCAACGACCTGCTCTCGGGCGGCGCGGGCGAGGACCTGCTGACCGGCGGCGAGGGAATCGACACCTTCCGCATCGACGCGCAGCAATATTCCGGCGCCCAGCTGACCGAGGATACCAGCGACCGGGTGACCGATTTCACCGCCGAGGACCGGATCGACGTATCGACCGCCGGGATCAGCGACATCTCGACCCTGCGCTACCTGCTGGAGTCGCGCGGCAGCGCCGGCATGACGCTGACGATCTGGAACAACGGCTACCGCTCGCAGCTGCAACTCGACGGCACGGTGAGCGATCCGCAGAGCCTGGGCGCCGGCAACGCGGTGCTGTCGAACGTCACGGAGATGAACTACATCTATGGCACCGAGGCGCGCGACGACCAGTTCGGCGGGCGCGGCGACGACATGCTCGACGGCGCCGGAGACGACGACCGGCTGTTCGGCGAAAGCGGCAATGACGTGGCCCATGGCGGCCATGGCAAGGACACGATCTTCGGCGGCGACGGCTCGGACACCCTCACCGCCTCCTTCGGCGATGACAGCGTGGATGGCGGCGCCGGGCGCGACCAGATCACCGGCGGCGAGGGGGTGGACAGCCTCGCCGGCGGGGCGGATGACGACGTGATCAAGGGCGACGACGAGGAGACCAAC
The DNA here is from genome assembly GCA_039808305.1 of Gemmobacter sp. GTDB lineage: Bacteria > Pseudomonadota > Alphaproteobacteria > Rhodobacterales > Rhodobacteraceae > Gemmobacter. Next base: position 3,694 of record JBDHSR010000160.1, read on the forward strand.
TGGCAGCAGGCCTTCAACGACACGCTCGACGGCGGCGCCGGCAACGACACGCTGGCGGGCGGCGCCGGCGACGACCGGCTGACCGGCGGCGCGGGGATCGACGCCTTCCGGCTGAGCTTCGGCGCCTATTGGAGCTATTCCGGCCTGTCGCTGGCCGCCGACACCGTCGACACGGTGGTGGATTTCAACACGTCCGAGGACAGGATCGACTTTTCCGAGGCGCGGATCTCGGAGCTGGAGACCGCGCGGATGCTGCTGGTCGACAATGCCGGGGGCACCGCCTCCTCGGTGGTGGTCTGGCAGAACGGCTATCGCACCATCCTGTCGCTCGGCACGCTGTTCCGGGCCGAGGATCTGACCGCGGCGCGGGCGGTGCTGTCGGTCGACACCACCGCGGACTACATCTCGGGCTCGGCCGGGCGCGACGATTTCTTCGGCGGCGGCGGCGATGACAACATCTCGGGGCTGGGAGATACCGACCGGCTGTTCGGCGAGGCCGGCAATGACTGGATCGACGGCGGCGACGGGCGCGATTCCGTCTATGGCGGCGCCGGATCCGACACGCTGTTCGGCCAGGCGGCCGAGGATCTGATCCAGGCCGGGGCCGGGCTCGACAGCGTGGAGGGCGGCGCCGGGGCCGACACGATCGACGGCGGCGCCGATGCCGACACGCTGATCGGCGATACCGAGGTCACCAGCTGGAACCTGATCTACCACGACGTGCTGACCGGCGGCGCGGGCGACGACGTGCTGGCCGGCGGCGGCGGCAACGACACGCTGACCGGCGGCGAGGGGGCCGACGCCTTCCGCCTCGCCTATAGCGGCGAGGGCTGGAACACGCTTTCGGCCGATACGGTCGACGTGGTGACCGACTGGACCGCCGCCGACCGGATCGACGTGACCGAGGCCGGCATCACCGAATTCGCCACCGTGCAGGCGCTGCTGCGGGTCTCGGGCGAGACGACCGAGCTCGTCAGCTACATGAACGGCTACCGCAACGTGCTGCGGCTGCTGAACTGGACGGATCTGGCCGCCATCGGCTCGGCCAATGTCGTGCTCGCGGTGAATGACGGCAGCGACTACAAGTCCGGCGGCGATCAGGCCGACGACTATTTCGGCGGCGGCGGCGACGACCAGCTTTCGGGCGGCGGCGGCACCGACCGGCTGTTCGGCGAGGCCGGCAACGACAGTCTCTACGGCGGCACCGGCTCGGATCTGCTGTCCGGCTCCGGCGGGTCGGACAGTCTCGACGGCGAGGCCGGCACCGACAGGCTCGACGGCGGCGTGGGGAGCGACGATCTGCTGGGCGGCCTCGGTGCCGACACGCTCGACGGCGGCGAGGGCGACGACCGGCTGTTCGGCGACACCTGGACCGCAAGCGAGGACGACGCCTTCGTCTATACCGACTGGGCGCTGTCCTTCAACGACGCCCTCTCGGGCGGCGCGGGCGCCGACACGCTGGCGGGGCAGGGCGGCGACGACACGCTGACCGGCGGCGCCGGGGCCGACACCTTCAGCATGGCCGGCAACCGCACCGCCAGCATGATCGAGGACAGCGTCGACACCATCACCGACTGGACCTCCGAGGACCGCATCGACCTGCGCGAGCTCGGCATCTCGGATCTGGAGACGGTGCAGCGCCTGCTGATCACCGAAAGCGGCACGATCTCGGTGCTGGTGCAGCAGAACGGCTTCCTCAACAAGCTGGTGCTGGGCTCGGCCGCCACGGTGGGCACGCTCGGCGCGGCGCATTTCCTGCTCTCGACCAATGTCTCGCCCGACAGCATCACCGGCACCCGCAGCCATGACGACCTGTTCGGCGGGCGCGGCAACGACGCGCTGCACGGCGGCACCGGCAATGGCCGCGACCGGCTGTTCGGCGAGATCGGCAACGACACGCTGGATGGCGGGGCGGGGGCCGACACGCTCTGGGGCGGCGCCGGCACCGACGAGCTGGAGGGCGGCGACGGATCCGACATGCTCTACGGCGGCGCGGGCAATGACGAGGTGTCCGGCGGCGCGGGCTCGGACAGCATGTATGGCGGACAGGGCGCCGACCGTTTCGTCATGGGCAGCTGGACCGGCTTCATCGACAGCCTGAACGATTACGGCCGCGGCACCTCGAACGGCGGCGCGGTGATCGCCGACTTCTCGCGCACCGAAGAGGACGTGATCGACCTGCGCGAGCTGGGCATCGAGAATTACACCACGCTGAAGACCTATTTCTGGAAGGATCTGGGCGATGACGGGGCGATCGACATCACCGCCTACGGCTTCACCCAGCGCATCACCATCACCGGCTTCGACGACCTGGACGAACTGGGCCGCGAGGCCTTCATCTTCGACACCAGCAAGGTGGCCGAGCGCTATACCGGCGCCATCGTGGCCGACATCGTCGCGCTCGGCGCGGGCGACGACACCGCGACCGGCGGCGGCGGCGAGGACCAGCTGATCGGCGAGGGCGGCGACGACTCGCTCGATGGCGGCGCCGATGACGACACGCTCGACGGCGGCAGCGGCATCGACCTGCTCGAGGGCGGGGCGGGCGACGACAGCCTGGCGGGCGGCGCCGGGGTCGACACGCTGGAGGGCGGCGCCGGATCCGACACCATGTCGGGCGGCGGCGGGGCGGACACCTTCCTGCTGTCGGATGGCGACGATCTGGTCGACGGCGGCGCAGGGCGCGACCGCGTGGTCTTCGAGGAGGCGGCGATCTTCGACCTGGGCGGCCCGGCCGCCGCCTCGGCCGGCGCGGCGGTGCGCCCGGCCCCGCGCTTCACCTCGATCGAGATCTTCGCCGGATCCGGCAAGGCCGACCGCATGGCGGGCGACGGCAAGGCCAATGTCTTCCAGGGCAATGGCGGCAAGGACGTGCTGACCGGGCGCGGCGGGGCCGACAAGCTCGAAGGCGGGGCGGGGAACGACCAGCTGAACGGCGGTCTCGGCAAGGACGTGCTGACCGGCGGGGCCGGCAAGGACGTCTTCATCTTCGACACCGCCGCCGGCAGGGCCAATCTGGACAGGATCACCGATTTCAACGTGGTGGCCGATACGATCCGGCTCGACCGTTCGGTCTATGACCAGCTTGCGACCGGCCGTCTCGCGGCGCAGGCCTTCACCATCGGCGCTGCCGCGAAGGATGCCGATGACCGTATCGTCTACAACGGCAAGACCGGCATGCTGCTCTACGACGCCGACGGGGCGGGCGGGACGGCGGCGGTGCAGATCGCGCAGCTTTCCGCCGGGCTGAAACTGACCGCGGCGGATTTCGACGTGATCCTCTAGGCCGGATCGGCATTCCGCCGGGGCTAGCGCTGGCGGCCCCCTGCGCTCTCCGCGCGACGGAGGGCGGCGGAAGGGTACCCGTGACGGGTGTGGCCCGCGCTTCAGAGGCGGTCGGGCGTCGTGTGTCTTTGCTCCGGACGGGCAGAGGGGTCACCCGGAGGTTTTGCCGTCGATCCCGGACCGATGCGAGGCCGGTCGTCCAGCCGGCCGGAGCACGACCTCCGGTTCCGGCGCCTGCCGATCCGGCCCGGCAGGCGGGGCGCGGCTCCACGCGGTCGGGCAGTCTTTCGCCTCCGGCTCCGCCCGCTCCCCGCCCGCTCTCCCGGAAAACGGCGCGGGATTGCCGCCTTCTGCCGGAGAGTGGCGGATTGCCCTTGGATTGGGCCGAAAAATTTGCCAAAGCGCGGGCCAGCCAGTTTCAAGGGGGCGATACATGACGACCCGCACCTCCGCCGCAGGCGGCATCGGTCAAACCACTCTCACCCATCTCCAGCGCCTGGAGGCCGAGAGCATCCACATCATGCGCGAGGTGGTGGCCAATGCCGAAAACCCGGTGATGCTCTATTCGGTGGGCAAGGACAGCGC
>JBDHSR010000161.1:0-7519 GCA_039808305.1 Gemmobacter sp.
TCGGCTAGGCCCGGAGCTGCATTCCGGCCGGGTCTGGAGCGATCTCCAACAGGGACGAAGGGCGATCCGTCCTCCGTCCCCATGTCCGCACCACAAGACATGGGAAATATTTTGAGTATGGGCTATATTACCGCAACACTATCCCGTAATATCACACCGTCCCTCAAGAATATCCCGCAGCCCGCGCGCTTCCTTGCCGCCCCGGCCCGCGCGTCCTACCCTGCCGCCACCGACGCTACAGGAAGGACGCCATGACCACCGCCCCGGATTTCGACGAGATCATCGACCGCCACGGCACCCATTCGGTGAAATGGGACATGATGGAAAAGCTCTACGGCGTGCCTGCGAAGGACGGCATCGCCATGTGGGTGGCCGACATGGAGTTCCGCCCGCCGCATTGCGTGCAGGCGGCGGTGGAGAAGATGGCCGCGCATGGCATCTACGGCTATTACGGCGACGAGGCGGAATATCTCGCCGCGATCCGCTGGTGGATGAAGACCCGGCATGGCTGGGACGTGCCGGAGGAGGCGATCTTCACCACCCACGGCCTCGTCAACGGCACGGCGCTCTGCGTCGATGCCTTCACCCAGCCGGGCGACGCGGTGATCCTGATGACGCCGGTCTACCACGCCTTCGCGCGGGTGATCCGCGCCGCCGGGCGCGAGGTGACCGAATGCCGGCTGACCGAAACCGACGGCCGCTACAGCTTCGACACCGCCGATTGGGAGGCGCAGGTCACGCCGCGCACCAGGATGCTCATCCTCTGCTCGCCGCACAATCCCGGCGGGCGGGTGTGGAGCGTCGAGGAGTTGCGCGCCATCGCCGCGTTCTGCCGCAAGCATGACCTCGTGCTGGTCTCGGACGAGATCCATCACGATCTGGTCTATCCCGGCGAGAGGCACACCGTCATGCCGCTCGCCGCGCCGGAGATCATGGACCGGCTGGTGATGATGACGGCGACCACCAAGACCTTCAACATCGCCGGCTCGCATTCCGGCAATGTGATCGTGCCGGACCCGGCGCTTCGGGCCAAGTTCGCGGCGCGGATGGCGGCGCTGGGGATCTCGGCCAATTCCTTCGGGCTTTTCATGGCGACCGCCGCCTACAGCCCCGAGGGCGCGGCCTGGGTCGATGCGCTGATGGCCTATCTCGACGGCAACCGGCGGCTGTTCGACGAGGGCGTGAACGCCATTCCCGGCCTGCGCTCGATGGCGCTGGAGGCGACCTATCTCGGCTGGGTCGATTTCGGCGGCACCGGCATGGCCCCGGCGGAGTTCATCGAACGGGTGCAGAAGGGCGCCCGGATCGCCGCGAACCACGGCGCGAGCTTCGGCGCCGGGGGCGAGAGCTTCCTGCGTTTCAACCTCGCCGCGCCGCGCGCGCAGGTGGCCGAGGCGGTGGCGCGGTTGCGGGAGGCGTTCCGGGATCTGCAATGAGGCGGCTGGCGGGGCTGTTCTCCGGCCTTGCGCTGCTGGCCCTGCTCGGGGCGGCGCTGGTGCTGGTGCTGGTGCTGCCGCGCCCGCCGCTGCCCGGATCCGGGCTTTCGGGGCCGGGGCTTTCGGGGCCGGTGGACCATATCCTCGTCGAGAAGGCGGCGCGGCGGATGACGGTCTATCGCGCCGCCGAGCCGCTCAAGACCTATCGCATCGCGCTCGGCTTCGCGCCGGTCGGCGACAAGGAGCGCGAGGGGGACGGCCGGACGCCCGAAGGCACGTTCCGCATCGACCGGCGGAACGCGGGCAGCGCCTATCACCTGTCGCTGGGGCTGGACTATCCGCAGCCCGAGGACCGCGCCCGCGCCAGGGCGGGCGGCTACAGTCCCGGCGGCGACATCTTCATCCACGGCCAGCCGAACATGCTGAAGGGCATGGCCACGCTGCGCCACGACTGGACCGCCGGCTGCATCGCGGTTTCCGATGCCGAGATCGAGGAGCTTTGGGCCGCCGTCGCCGACGGCACCACGGTCGAGGTGCGGCCCTGACCGCCGGACGATCCGGTCAATGCCGCGGCAGATAGCCCGCCGGCGCGCCCGGATCGCGCTCGTAATCGAGGGGCGGCGTCTCGCTCACCACGTTGCTGCGCTTGAAGGTGCAGACCAGCAGGCCGTTCTCGACCTCGGCCGCGACGATCAGCCCTTGCAGGATGTGCCGCGCGCCGTCGTAGACATCCACCATCCCGCGCAGTTTCGGCGCCTGCCCGGCATCGAGCACGATGACCCGCTCGCTCAGCGACAGCACCGGAAACACCGCCTCGCCCAGTTGCACCCGCAACCGGCTGCGCCGGGCGCGGCGGGTCCGGGCCAGGGCCAGGCCGTCGCGCAATTCCTGCGGCAGATATTCCAGCATCGCCACCTCCCACGGGGACGGAACTCCTTCCCGCAAGTCTCTGCCGAATCATGTAAAAAACAAGGCAACAACCGACAAAACAAATATGAATCCGTCATGGCGCGCGAGGGCGTGGCCGCCGCGCCACGGCGCCGATTGCCTTATGGCCGGGAATCGGCAATCCATGGCGCCCGGAACCTTGGCGCGGGGCGGAGCATGGCGGCGGAGATTCGGGGATGAGCGCGGGGCTGCTGCTGCCCGCCATGCTGCTCGACGCGGCGCTGGGAGAGCCGGACTGGCTCTGGAAGCGGCTGCCGCATCCGGCGGTGCTGATGGGCCGCACCGTCGCCGCGCTGGACAACCGGCTGAACCGGGGGCCGGCACGGCGGGCGAAGGGGGTGCTGGCCATGGCGCTGCTGGCCGCCGGCGCGCTGGCGCTCGGCGCCGCGATCCGCGCCCTGCCCGATTTCGGCCTGCTGGAGATCGCGACCGTCGCCATCCTGCTCGCCCAGCGCAGTCTCGTCGATCATGTCCGCGCCGTCGCCGACGGGCTGCGGCGGGGCCTGCCCGAGGGGCGGCGGATGGTGGCCCGCATCGTCGGGCGCGACACCGCCGCGATGGACGGCCCCGCCATCGCCCGCGCCGCCATCGAAAGCGCCGCCGAGAACCTGTCGGACGGGGTGATCGCGCCCCTCTTCTGGTATCTGCTGGGCGGGCTGCCGGGGCTGATGCTCTACAAGATCGCCAATACCGCCGACAGCATGATCGGCCACCGCACCCCCCGGCACGAGGCGTTCGGCTGGGCCGCCGCCCGGTTCGACGACCTGCTGAACCTGATCCCGGCCCGGCTGACCGCGCTGCTGATCGCGCTGAGCCATGGCCGCGCGGATGCCGCGCGCACCATCCTGCGCGACGCGCCGCTGCACCGCTCGCCCAATGCCGGCTGGCCGGAGGCGGCGATGGCGGTGGTGCTGGGCGTCGCGCTGTCCGGCCCGCGCAGCTACAACGGCGAGATGCGCCCCTTCCCCTGGGTCCATGCCGAGGGGCGCCGCGATCCCGGTCCGGCCGAGATCGAGGCCACCTGCGCCGCGCTCTGGCGCGCCTGGGCGGCGATGCTGGCGGTGACGGCGGCGCTGGCGCTGCTCTGATCCTCCTTCCGCCTGATTGACTTCGCCGGTCGAAGGCGCTGGTATGCGGCCTTTACCGATCCAACGACCGGAGGGTCCGCCTTGCATCCGCTGCTTATCCTCATGCACCTCGCGGCGGCGGTGATGCTGCTGCTCTGGGCCGTGCGCATGGTGCGGACGGGGATGGAGCGCTCCTATGGCAGCCAGTTGCGCGAGGCGCTGCGCCAGTCGCGCGGCGGGCCGGTCGGGCTGGCCGGGGCCGGGATGGTGATGGCGATCCTGCTGCAAAGCGCGACCGCCGTGGGGGTGCTGGCCGCCGGTTTCGCGGCGACCGGGATGCTGACCCCCGCCTCGGGCCTCGCGGCGCTGCTGGGCGCCGATCTCGGCTCGGCGCTGGTGGCGCGGCTGCTCGCCTTCGACCTGTCGGAGCTGATCCCGGCGCTGATCCTGATCGGCGCGGTGATGTTCCTGAAATTCGAGAACCGGCAGGTGCGCCAGCACGGCCGCATCCTGCTGGGCATCGCCTTCATCCTGCTGTCGCTGCGCATGATCGGCGAGGCGACGGAGCCGATGCGCGAAAGCGCCGTCCTGCCCGGTCTCATGGCCTATTTCGAGCGCGATCCGCTGACCGCCTGCGTGGTGACGGCGGTGCTGACCTGGGCGATGCACTCCTCGGTCGCGATGGTGCTGTTGCTGGCCAGCCTCGTGCAGGCGTCGGTGCTGTCCTTCGACGCGGCGCTGCCGATGCTGGTCGGCGCCAATATCGGCTCCGGCCTGATCGCGGCCTGGCTGACGCGCGGCCTCGCGCCGGTGGCGCGCCGCATCCCGATCGGCAACCTGATCTTCCGCATCGGCTGCGGGCTGGCGGCGCTCGCGCTGCTGGCGCTGGCCGCCCTGCCCTTCGACTGGCTGGCGGCGCGCGCCGATTTCCGGCTGGTCAACACCCATGTCCTGTTCAACCTCTGCCTGCTCGTCCTCGCGCTGCCGCTGATCCGCCCGATGGAGCGGCTGACCGCGCTGCTGCTGCCCGAGCCGGTGGCGGCGGAGCCGGTGCTGCCCGCCGATACCCGCCCGCAATCCGCGCTCGACCGCAGCAAGCTCGGCCAGCCGAGCCTCGCGCTCGCCTCCGCCAAGCGGGAGCTGCTGCTGATGGGCGAGACGGTGGAGCAGATGTTCGCCCCGATCATGGACATGCTGGCGAGCCGCGATCCGGCCCGGAAGGCGCTGCTGCTGCATCTGGAGGCGGAGCTGAACCGGCGCCATTCCGACATCAAGCTGTTCATCGCCGAGCTCAACCGCGGCCAGCTTTCGGCCGACGAGGCGCGGCGCGGCATCGACCTCACGGATTTCGCCATCAACCTCGAACATGCCGGCGACATCATGGTGAAGACGCTGCTGCCCTTGACCGAGGACAAGCACCGCCAGGGCCTGCGCTTCTCCGACGAGGGCTGGGCCGAGATGCGGCGGCTGCACGACCGGGTGGCGGCGAACCTGCAAATGGCGCTGAACGTGCTGGTCTCGGGCGATGCCGCCTCGGCCTACCAGCTGATGCGCGAGAAGGAGACGCTGCGCGCGCTGGAGCGGGAAAGCCATGACCGGCATCTGGGGCGGTTGCAGAACGGCAATGCCGCGAGCCTCGCCACCTCGAACCTGCATCTGGAAGTGGTGCGCGCCTTCAAGGAGATCAATTCGCTGATCGTCACCGTGGCGCATCCGATCCTGGCCGAACAGGGGCTGATCCGCGAGAGCCGGCTGGCGGGGATGGAACCCGCGAGCTGAGGCCGCTCAGGCGGTCAGCCGCCCTTCGGCGAAGCCCGCGATCCGGGTGGAGACGATCCGCCCCTCCGGCATGTCGCCCGCGAAGGCCACTTCGGTGAACTGCTCGGTCCGCCCGAGGCGGGGGCCTTCCAGCAGCACGCGATGCTCGCGCCCGACCTGCGCCGCCAGATGCCGCGCCAGCGCCGCGTCGCCCGCCGCGCGCAGCCGCGCCGCCCGCTCCTTCACCGCCGGGCCCTTCACCTGCGGCATCCGCGCCGCCGGCGTGCCCTTGCGCGGGCTGAACGGGAAGACATGCAGGAAGGTCAGCCCGCACTCGTCGACCAGCTTCAGGCTGTTTTCGAACATCGCCTCGGTCTCGGTCGGGAAGCCCGCGATGATGTCGGCGCCGAACACGATCCCGGGGCGCAGCCGCCGCGCCTCCTCGCAGAAGCGGATGGCGTCGTCGCGCAGGTGGCGGCGCTTCATCCGCTTCAGGATCATGTCGTCGCCCGCCTGCAACGACAGGTGCAGATGCGGCATCAGCCGCGGCTCGGTGGCGATGGCCTGCATCAGGTTCTCGTCCGCCTCGATCGAGTCGATGGAGCTGATGCGCAGGCGCGGCAGGTCCGGCACCAGCTTCAGGATGCGCATCACCAGATCGCCGAGGCGCGGCGTGGCCGGCAGGTCGGCGCCCCAGCTCGTCAGGTCCACCCCGGTCAGCACCACCTCGTTGAAGCCCTTGCCGACCAGCCGCTTGATCTGCTCGATCACCACCCCGGCGGGGACCGAGCGCGAATTGCCCCGGCCGTAAGGGATGATGCAGAAGGTGCAGCGATGGTCGCAGCCGTTCTGCACCTGCACATAGGCGCGGTGCCGCCCGAAGCCGTCGATCAGATGGCCCGCCGTCTCGCGCACCGACATGATGTCGTCGACCTGCACCTTCTCCGTCGCCCCGATCAGGTCGGGGACCGAAAGGCCCGCCCAGGTCTCGGCCCGCATCTTCTCGGCATTGCCGACGACGCGGGTGACCTCGGGCATGGCGGCGAAGGTCTCGGGCTCGGTCTGCGCCGCGCAGCCGGTGACGATGACCGGCGCGCCGGGGTTTTCACGGGCAAGGCGGCGGATCTCCTGCTTGGCCTTGCGCACCGCCTCGGCGGTGACGGCGCAGGTATTGACGATCACCGCCTTTTCCACCCCGGCGGCGGCGGCGAGTTCCTTCATCGCCTCCGTCTCATAGGCGTTGAGCCGGCAGCCGAGGGTCGAGAAGACCGGCACCGTCACAGCAGCCCCTCCAGAAAGGCGGGCGCGATCACGCCGTCGAACACCCGCGCCACCGGCCCGGCCATCCAGACGCCATCCGCGCGCCAGTCGATCTCCAGCACTCCGCCATCGAGGTCGAGCGTGACGCGCCGCCCGGTCAGCCCGCGCAGATGCGCCGCCACCGCCGTGGCGCAGGCGCCCGAGCCGCAGGCCAGCGTGATGCCCGCCCCGCGCTCCCAGACCCGCATCCGCAGCCGGTCGGGGCCGGTGAGGCTGGCGAATTCCACATTGGTGCGTTCGGGGAACAGCGGGTCGGTCTCGATCCGCCGGCCCTCGGCGGCGACATCGACGGCCTCCGCATCGGGGACGAAGAACACGCAATGCGGATTGCCCATGCCGATGGCGACCGGATCGCCCGGCAGCGGCAGATGCAGGGTATCGACCTCGCGCGCCAGCGGCAGGTCCTGCCAGCCGCGTTGCGGCGCGCCCATGTTGACGCTGACCCGGCCATCCGCCATCCGCTCCGCCCGCAGGCCGCCCCGCGCGGTGGTCAGGCTGACCGAGGACTGCCCGAGCACGCCCATCATGTAATCGCTGACGCAGCGCGTGGCATTGCCGCAGGCGCCGGCCCGGCTGCCATCGGCATTCCAGAAATCCAGCGCGAAATCGGCGGTTTGCGAATCGCGGATCTCGGCGAGCTGGTCGAATCCCACCCCCCGGTTGCGGTCCCCCAGCGCCCGCGCCAGCGCAGGCGTGGCCACCGCCCCGCGTCCCCGCGAGTCGATGACGACGAAATCGTTGCCTGCGCCGTGCATCTTGATGAACGGCAGGCCCAAGGAAAGAAGCCCGGTCATGCGTGCTGCCTATCGCAGCTTCCGGTTTTTTTCCAGAGACTTTGCCGTGACATGCTTTTTCGCTCTTGACCCCCCCGGCCGAGTTTTCTAGTTACCCCCTCACAGAGAGTGGGCCCGTAGCTCAGTTGGTAGAGCAACTGACTTTTAATCAGTGGGTCACAGGTTCGAATCCTGTCGGGCTCACCACTGAAATCAC
>JBDHSR010000162.1:0-7515 GCA_039808305.1 Gemmobacter sp.
ACCCATACCAAGGCGATCTACCGCAAGCTCAACATCTCCAGCCGGGCCGAGGCGGCGCTGGCGGCCGACCGGCGCGGACTGATCTGAGGGGGCGGGTTTCCGGCCGCAGCCGGAACACGCCGCAAGAGAGCCTCCAACGCCAGACAAAGCGCCGTCGTGCGAGCGTTTCCTCTCCCGCAGCAAAGGCGCGGAGCGCCGGGCCTCCGAAAAGAATGCCCGTGGGTGAGCCTTTCCTCCGCCCGGAACATGGTGCGTAACGCGGCTGGGGGTAGCGCTCCCCTTCGGTTGGGTGCTTCGGTGACGCTGGCGTGGGGATGGGGCATAGGCGGCGTCACCATAAAGTGATGGCCGCAATCGGCCTTGGTCCCCCGCTGTCCTCTGTAGCGTGGTTATCGGGGCGGTGGATGAAGACGGGGCCGCCCACATTTCCCCCCCAGCTTAGGGACCGCCTCCGTGTGAGCCCTTTCCCCCGCCCGGAATCAAGGCACGCAGTGCCGCCGGGCAGCGCCCGACCGCCCCCTCGGGCGGGCGCTTCGGTGACGTAGGCGCGGGGATCGGAGTTAGGCGGAGCGACACCATAAAGTGCAAACCACAGCCGTAGCTGCGCCCACCCGGCAGTCGGGCGCTGCCCTCTGTTGCACGGGGTGTGGAAGAGGCGGTCGCTTCAGCGGCACCAGCGCCCCCCGGACCGGGCCGCATGTCACCCGCCCTCGCCCAGCCCCGCCAGAACCCCGGTCGCATCGCTCAGCCCCTTCGCGGCAAGGCTTTCGGCCACCGCCCGGCGCAGCGTGCCGTCGCGGCGCAGCAGGTCGAGAAAGCGCGCCTCGTCCAGCCGGAGCAGCGTGCAATGCGCGATGGCGGTGATCTGCGAGCGGCGCGGATGGCGGGTGAGCACACCGAGTTCCCCGAACATCTCGCCCCGGCCGAGACGGCGGATCTGGCCGGCATTCTCCACCTCCACCGCGCCGGAGGCGATGAAGAACACATGATGCGCCGGATCGCCCTTGCGCATCAGCACCTCGCCCGGCCGGGCATGGACGGTGGCGGTCCGCCGCTGCACCAGCCGCAACTGCCCGTCGTCGAGCCCGCTCAGCGCCGGGAACTGCCGCAGCATCCCGGTCTGCTGCACCGCGAGGTCGAAGGGCGGCCGCGACACCAGCCGCCGCCGCGCCTCGGCCAGCGATTGCCGCAGCGCCAGATGCAGCTCGCGCCCGACCAGGCCGTCCTTCAGGAGCTGGTCGTATTCCAGTTCCTCGAAGCGCAGGGCGAGACGGCGGATGAAGCGCCGCTCGATCGCCTCGGCATAGGAGGGGTATTGCAGGCGCAGCCCCTCCAGCATCCGGTCGTTCGCCTCCTGCCGGGTCTCCAGCACCCGATGCAGCAGCTCGGCCACCCGGCGGCCGTGGATGCGGCGGATCTTGCCGTCGATATAGCCGTGCAGCCCGGCGAGGATGCGCCGCTCGCCGATCAGGATCTCGAACCGGCTGGCGGTCATCTCCGCCAGCGGGCGCGAGAGGCGCAGCCGGTTGTGCAGCGCCAGCGCCAGCCGCAGCCGGCGCCCGCCCTGCCCCCGCCGCGCCGCCCGAAGATAGCCCGCGCGCCCGCCGGCGCGGATCGCCTCGCTGAGACGGTCGACATGGGCCAGCATCCGCTCCGCCGCCTCGGGCGCGATCTCGGCCTCGCGGAACGCCTCCAGCACCATGTCGCGCTCGCGCCCGGTCAGCGCCAGAAGGCCGAGCGGGATGCGGTCCTTCTCGCGGATGTCGCGGTCGTCCTCGGCCAGCGCCACCGCGCGGTCGAGCCGCCCGGCGAAGAGCTTCGCCTCCGACCGGACGATCTCGCGGCCGAAACCGTGATCCTTCACGCTCTCCGCCACCGCCTCGCGCACGTTCTGGAGCGCCACCGCCACCACCTGCCGCGACAGCGCGAGGTCGATGGGCGCGAGCCGCGCCAGCCCCAGCCGCCGGATCACCCGGCGCAGCGTCGGCCCCTGCACGAACAGGGTGAAAAGCGTGTAGCCGGTGGCGAGGATGCCGACCTCGCGCCGGATCTCCGCCGGCACCCGCAGGTTTTCGGTCACCGCGAGCGCCAGCGCCAGCGTCACCGCGCCGCGCAACCCGCCCCAGAGGATCGCGACGCGATAGGGCTGCTCCACCCGCGGCGAGAGGTTGAGGCGCGCGAGCAGCGGCAGCACGCCCCAGAGCACCACCCCCCGCGCCGCCATCGCCGCCAGCGTGACGACGCCGATCAGCCCGAGATCGCGCAGCCCGGCATCGCCCAGAAGGCGCGGGATCAAGAGCGAGGCCAGCACGAAGATCAGCGCCCCCGCCCAATGCGCCAGCAATTCCCAGACCTCGCGCAGGTTGGTCCAGGTCGCGGGCGCGAGGCGGCCGGGGCCGAGCCAGTTCAGCACCATCCCCGCCACCACCACCGCCACCACGCCCGAGGCGTGCAGCAGGTGGTCGGCCAGCACATAGGTCGCGTAGGGGATCGCCACCGACAGCGACAGCTGCGCCAGCGGCCAGGCGCCGAGCCAGCGCATCAGCCTGAGCGCGAGGCGCGCCATGATCCAGCCGGTCAGCACGCCGCCGAGGATGATCGCCGGCAACCCGATCACCGCGTCGCGCAGCGTCGGGTTCGGCACCCCCGCCATCACGAAGCTGAGGAAGAAGCCGAACAGCGCGATGGCGGCGGCGTCGTTCAGCAGGCTCTCGCCCTCGACGATCCGCGCGAGGCGCTGCGGGGCGGACATGCCGCGGAAGATCGACACCACCGCCGAGGGGTCGGTGGTCGAGACGATGGCGCCGAGCAGCAGGCAGGACAGCAGCGTCATGCCGCTGAACGGCGCCAGCGCCGCGCCGATGAGCAGCGTCGCCACGATCACCGCCAGCACCGCCATGACGAGGATCGGCACCCAGTCCTCCATCATCCGCCGCAGGTCGATCTCCAGCGCGACCTGGAAGATCAGCGTGGGCAGGAAGACATAGAGGAACACGCTCGACCGGATCGGCAGCGACAGCAGCTCCCGCAATTCCGGCGGCAGTTGCGGCCCCCAGGAGGCGGAAAGGCCGATCGAGGCGATGCCCAGCACCGTGCCGAACATGGCCAGCACCACGCTGTAGGGCAGGCGCAACCGCTCCGCCGCCGGCTCGGCCAGCGCGATGACGGTGAACAGGATGGCGACGGCCGAGACGAGCAGAACGATTTCCATGCCCGGCGTGATACTGCGCCGCCTTGCCCGGCGGAAGCGGGCTCACCGACAGTTGTTGCGGCCCGTCGTCCGGGCGGGGCGGATTGCCGAACGGCGCGGAAGATGCGCATATATCTGGGCAAGGAGGGCGCCGGGTCGGCGGCGCCATGACCCGCTGGAGCCGCGAATGAGCGAAAACATACCGTTCCCCCGGATGACCGGCACGGATTTCACCCCGGAATGGTTCGAAAATGTCAGCGTCAACACGCCGGCGGCCGAACGGCGGGCGGCGACGCTGACCGCGCGGCGCACGGTGAAGAAGGATTGGCAGGCGGCCTGGCTCGCCCGCGCCATCACCTGCATCGACCTCACGACGCTGGCGGGCGACGATACGGCGGGCCGGGTGCAGCGGCTTTGCGCCAAGGCGCGCCAGCCGCTGCGCGCCGATCTGATGGCGGCGCTGGGGCTCGACCGGCTGACGGTCGGCGCGGTCTGCGTCTATCCGACCATGGTGCCGCACGCGGTCCGGGCGCTGGAGGGCTCCGGCATCCCGGTCGCCTCGGTCGCCACCGGCTTTCCGGCGGGCCTGACGCCGCTGCCCCTGCGGCTGGCCGAGATCCGCTACGCCGTCGATCAGGGCGCGGCGGAGATCGACATCGTGATCACCCGCGAACATGCGCTCACCGGCAACTGGGCCGCGCTCTACGACGAGATCCGCCAGATGCGCGAGGCCTGCGGGGCGGCGCATATGAAGGCGATCCTCGCCACCGGCGACCTCAGGACGCTGACGAATGTCTGGCGCGCCTCGATGGTGGCGATGCAGGCGGGGGCGGATTTCATCAAGACCTCGACCGGCAAGGAGGAGGTGAACGCCACCCTGCCCGTCTCGCTGACCATGCTGCGGGCATTGCGTGATTTTCACGATTTCACCGGGCAATTCGTCGGGTTCAAGCCCGCCGGAGGTTTGAAAACCGCAAAGGACGCGATGGCCTGGCAGATCCTGATGAAAGAGGAGCTGGGCACGCGCTGGCTGATGCCCGACCTGTTCCGCATCGGCGCCTCGTCGCTTCTGGGCGACATCGAGCGGCAGTTGGAACATCATGCGACGGGCCGCTACTCGGCCGCCAACCGCCACGCGCTGGCCTGAGGAGCTGTCATGTCGATCAAGGACATCATGGAGACGATGGAATACGGCCCCGCCCCCGAAAGCAGCGCCGAGGCGCTGGCCTGGATCGCAGCGCATCCGGTCATCGGCCATTATATCGGCGGCCAGTTCGTGGCGCCGGAAGGTGCTACGGCGGAGGTGCTGAACCCCGCGACCGACGCCGTGCTGGCCCAGGTCGGCATCGGCACCGGGGCCGAGGTCGATGCGGCGATGGCCGCCGCCCGCGCCGCCTTCCCCGCCTGGTCCGCCCGTCCGGGGCATGAGCGGGCGCGCTTCCTCTACGCGCTGGCCCGCCATGTGCAGAAGCGCGAGCGGTTCCTGTCGGTGCTGGAAACCCTCGACAACGGCAAGACCATCCGCGAGACGCGCGACATCGACGTGCCGCTGGTCGCGCGGCATTTCTACCACCATGCCGGCTGGGCCGAACTGGCGGAGAGCGAGTTTCCCGGCCATGCCGCCTTGGGCGTCTGCGGCCAGATCATCCCGTGGAACTTCCCGCTGCTGATGCTGGCCTGGAAGGTGGCCCCGGCGCTGGCGGCGGGCAATACCGTGGTGCTGAAACCCGCCGATCTCACCCCGCTCAGCGCCTTCGCCTTCGCGGAAATCTGCGCCGAGATCGGCCTACCGCCCGGCGTGGTGAACATCGTGAACGGCGACGGCAGCACCGGCGCGCTGATCGCCGGCCACAACGAGGCCGACAAGATCGCCTTCACCGGCTCCACCGAGGTCGGCCGCAGCCTGCGCCGGCAGACCGCCGGGTCGGGCAAGAAGCTCTCGCTGGAACTCGGCGGCAAGTCGCCCTTCATCGTCTTCGAGGATGCCGATCTCGACGCGGCGGTGGAGGGCGTGGTCGACGCGATCTGGTTCAACCAGGGCGAGGTCTGCTGCGCCGGATCGCGCATCCTGGTGCAGGAGGGCGTGGCGCCGCGCTTCTTCGACAAGCTGCGCGCCCGGATGGCGAAGCTGCGGGTCGGCGATCCGCTGGACAAGACGATGGACATCGGCGCCGTGGTCTCGCGCAAGCAACTCGCCCGGATCGACGCGCTGCTGGCGCAGGGCGAGGCCGAAGGGGCCACGCTGCACCGCGCGCCCTGCGCCCTGCCGGAGACCGGCGCCTTCTCCGCCCCCGGCTTCTTCACCGGCACCGCCCCCGCCCATACCGTAAGCCAGGCCGAGATCTTCGGCCCGGTCGCCACCACCCTCACCTTCCGCACCCCGGACGAGGCGGCCTTGCTGGCCAATGACACGCGCTACGGCCTCGCCGCCTCGATCTGGTCGGAGAACATCAACCGCGCGATCGAGCTGGCGGCGAAGGTGAAGGCGGGCGTGGTCTGGATCAACGCCACCAATATCTTCGACGCCGGCGCCCCGTTCGGCGGCTACCGCGAAAGCGGCTTCGGCCGCGAGGGCGGGCGGGCCGGGATGCTGGAATACCTGGCGCCCAAGACGCCCCC
Source organism: Gemmobacter sp. (assembly GCA_039808305.1). Taxonomy (GTDB): domain Bacteria; phylum Pseudomonadota; class Alphaproteobacteria; order Rhodobacterales; family Rhodobacteraceae; genus Gemmobacter. Next base: position 5,810 of record JBDHSR010000162.1, read on the forward strand.
CGGCAAACCGCGCCCGGCCCCCGCGCCGATGCCCGCTGTCGCCCCCCTGCCCGATGCGGGCGCGGGGCCGGAGATCGACATCACCGCGAAACTCTATATCGGCGGCAAGCAGGTGCGCGCCGATGGCGGGCAGAGCTACAGCGTGCCGGGCGGACAGGCGGCGCTCGCCAATCGCAAGGATGTGAGGAACGCCGTCGAGGCCGCGGGCAAGGCCGCCGGCTGGGGCGGCGTCACCGCGCATAACCGGGCGCAGGTGCTCTATTTCCTCGCCGAGAACCTGTCGCAGCGCCGCGCCGAATTCGCCGCCCTCACCTCGGAGGCCGAGGTCGCGGCCACGATCCGCCGCGCCTTCTGGTATGCGGCGCAGGCCGACAAGTTCGACGGGCGGGTGACCGCCACCAAGTCGAACCACATCACGCTGACCCTGAACGAGCCCTTCGGCACGATGGGCCTGATCGCCCCCGACGAGGCGCCGCTGCTGGGCCTGATGTCGCTCCTGCTGCCCGCCCTCGCCATGGGCAACCGGGCGGTCGCCATCGCCTCGCAAAGCCGGCCGCTGGTGGCGGCGCGGCTCTATCAGGTGCTGGAGACCTCGGACATTCCGGCCGGCGTGGCGAACCTGCTGACCGGCGAACGCGACGCGCTGGCGAAGGTGCTGGCCGAGCATGACGATGTGGCCGCGCTCTGGTATTGCGGCTCCGCCGAGGGGGCGGCGCTGGTGGAGGCGGCCTCGGCCGGCAATCTCAAGCCGGTCTGGACCGATGGCGGCCTGATGCGCGACTGGCTCGACCCGGCGCAGGGCCAGGGGGCGGAGTTCCTGCGCCGCGCCACTCAGGTGAAAACCGTCTGGCTGCCCTATGGCGCATGAGGGATCGCGCATGTATCCTTGTCATTGATAAGGATGATGCGATGAAACCCAGCCTCCGGCAGCTCGAATGTTTTCAGGCGGTGGCCGATCTCGGCAGCTTCTCGCGCGCGGCGGAGCGGCTGAACACCACCCAGCCGGCGCTGAGCCAGGCGATCCGCGATCTGGAGACCGGCCTCGGCGCGCGGCTCTTCGACCGCACGACGCGGCGGGTGGAGCTGACCGAGGCCGGGCGCGCCTTCGCCCCAGCGGCGCTTTCCGCGCTGACCGAGATCGACCGGGCGGTGAGCAATGTGCAGGATCTGGCGAGCCTGCGGCGCGGCACGCTGCGCATCGCGGCGCCGCCCTTGCTGGCGGGGGCCGCCCTGCCGGCGGTGATCCGCGAGACGGCGGCGCTGCATCCCGACCTGACGCTGCGCATCGAGGATCTGGGCACCGACGCCATCGTCGGCCGGGTGCGGAGCGGCGAGGCCGATCTCGGCCTCGGCACCTTCCATGCCGGCGAGGACGGCGTGGTGCTGACCCCGGTGCTGCGCGACCGGCTGGTGGCGTTCGTGGCCGCCGACCATCCGCTCGCGGCGGGGGCGGAGCTGCCCTGGGCCATGCTTTCCGGCCAGCCGCAGGTGGCGCTGACCCGCGAAAGCGGGCTGCGGCTGCTGGCCGAGGTCGGCTTCGAAAGCGCCGGCCTGCCGTTCCGCCCGGCGCTGGAGGTGCACCAGATCCACACCGTGCTGTCGCTGGTGGAGCAGGCCGGGCTGATCGCGGTGCTGCCGGCCTATGCGGCGGCGGCGATCCATGGCCGGGCCATCGTCACCCGCCCGCTCGGCGCGCCGGAGATCGC
>JBDHSR010000163.1:0-7502 GCA_039808305.1 Gemmobacter sp.
GAGCCCGGCCAGCGCCGCCGCCAGCGGCACACCCGCGCCCCAGGCCAGCGCGCGCCGCGTCTCGCGCCGCCAATGCCGCTCCGGCCCCGCGCCATGGCGCCAGGCGCCCTCGGCATAGGCATGCCCGGCCCGGCGGCTGCGCCGCCACCACTGGCCGAAGCGGGTCATCGCCGCGTCGTGCAGCGTCATCTCGGCCTCCAGCCGCCAGATCCGCCCCCCCGCCCGGCGCAGGCGCAGGCAGAGATCCGGCTCCTCCCCGGCGATCAGCGTGGGATCGTAGCCGCCCGCCGCCACGACCGCCGCATGGCGCATCAGCGCGTCGCCGCCGCAGGCCGCCGCCTCGCCCACCGGGGTATCCCATTCCCGGTCGCAAAGCCGGTTCCAGACCGAGGCTTCGGGAAAGCGCTCGCGCCGCCGGCCGCAGACCACCGTCACATCCGGGCGGGCCGCCATGAAATCGAGGGCGGCGGCGATCCAGTCCGGGCGGATCTCGCAATCGCCGTCGACGAATTGCACGAAATCCGGCGGATCGGCGGCGAGGCGGTCGAGGCCCGCATTGCGCGCCCGCGCCGCCGTGAAGGGCTGCGCCATGTCGAGGCGCACCACCTCCGCCCCGCGCGCCGCCGCCGCCGCCGCGCTGCCATCCGAGGAGCCGCTGTCGACATAGACCACGCGCCGCACCCGCCCGGCGAGGCTGTCGAGACAGGCCAGCAGCCGGGCGCCCTCGTTGCGCCCGATCACCACCGCGTCCACGATCCGTCCCACCATGCCCCGCCTCCGACCGATGCCGCATCCTGCGCCGGCGCGACTCCGCCGGCAACCCGGAAGGCGGCGGAAAATCCGGCACTTGCGGGGGCCGGCCCCCGCCCGCCTCGCCCGGCCCGGACTTTCCTTTTTCCGTCGCTTCTGCTAGGAAAGGCCGACTGGGCGGGGGCCCGGGCGATTCCCCTTGCGGCGGTCCTTCGGATGGCCTGTGGGCGTGGGTCCGGTATCACAGGCTCGCCGCTGCGCGGGCCGGACGATCACCCCGGCGGCCCTCGGGCCGCGATGCAGGAGCCCGGCGCGACCTATGACAGAACACAGGATCTTGTTCTCGGGGGGCTACTCTGTCGTGAATATGGTGGATTCGACGGGCAGGGATGACGATTTCGTCGAACGTCTCGCTCAGGATGCGTCGGATCGCCGCGCCACGGTGCCGCTGTTCCGCCAGCGCGCGCTTGCCGCGGTCCCCTCCGCTCCCAAGGGCGAGATCGCCGTCTTCACCCCGCCCGCCCTGCCGGCGCCGCGTCCCGAACGGGTCTGGGAATCGCTCGGCAAGGTCGCGCTGGATGCCGAACGGCTTGCCGAAAACGGACTTTTTCCGAATGCGCAACAAAACGGCGTGACCGCCCGGTTCGACATGCTGCGCACCCGGATGTTGCAGGCGATGACCGAGCGCGGCTGGAAGCGGATCGCCGTCACCTCGCCGACCCATGGCTGCGGCAAGAGCCTGGTCGCCGCCAATCTCGCCTTCGCGCTGGCGCGGCTGCCGAGCTGCCGCACCGTCCTGCTCGACCTCGAACTGCGCCACCCCGATCTGGCGCGGCAACTCGGCCTGAAGGTCGGCCCGCTCCAGGACATGCTGACCGGCGAACAGCCGCTGGAGGCGCATCTGCGCAAGGTCGGCGCCAATCTCGCCCTCGCGCTCAACGGCGAGCCGGTGGCGGCGGCGGCGGAGCTGCTGCTCGATCCGCGCTGCGGCGAGACGCTGGCCGCGATCGCCGATCACCTGGAGCCCGACGCGATGGTGATCGACCTGCCGCACGCCCTGGGCAATGACGACGTGATCTCGATCCTGCCGCATGTCGACGCGGTGCTGCTGGTGGCCGACGGCACCCGCAGCACGGCCGAGGACATCCGCGCCTGCGAAAGGCTGCTCGACGGGCGGGCGCCGCTGATGGGCGTGGTGCTGAACCGCGTCGAGGACAGCGTGAACCGCCGCTACCGCTACGGCAAGGGCTGAGCGATGGGGCCGATCCAGAACCTCGCCGATTTCCTCAGCCTGCTGCGCCGGCGGCGGCTGCTGATCGCCGCCATCGTGCTGCTGGGCGCCGTGCTGTCGGTGCTGGCCGGACTGTCGCGGCCGAAGGTCTATATGGCCTGGGCGGTGATCCAGGTCGAAAGCCCGGTGGTCGCCGGGCAGGACAGCGCGGCGGGCACCCAATCGGCCCGGCTGTTGCAGGTGCTGGAACAGCAGTTGACCACGCGCGAGAACATGCTGGCGGTCGCCGCCCGCCACGGGCTGTTCGCCGACGCGCCCGGCTTGGCCGACGGCCAGAAGGTCACGCTGCTGCGCGACTCCATCAATTTCGAGAGCATCGCCTCGGTCGGCCAGCCGGGCGGCCATTCCGGCGTCTCCGCCCTGCTGATCGGCACGCGGCTGCCCGATCCCGACCAGGCCGCCCGCGTGGCCAACGACCTGGCGCAGAGCGTGCTCGACCTCGCGGCCGAGCGGCAATCGGGCCGGGCGCGCGAGAATGTCGAGTTCTTCCGGGTCGAGGAGGCGCGCGTCTCGCAGGAGATCCTGGCGCTGGAGGCCGAGATCGCCGCCTGGCACAGCGCCAATCCGATGCCCCGCGCCAGTGACAGCGCCAGCGACCGCATCGCGCTCGAAACCAGTCTGCGCGGCGTGACGCAGGAGATCCTCGCGGTAGAGGCCGAACGCGCGGCCTTGCAAGCGAAGGACCGCCTGCGCGAGACCGACCGCCGCCGCATCGACGAGCTCACGCTGCGCGAGGATGTGCTGCAAAGCCAGAAGGCGGCGCTGGAGGCGCAACTGGCCGAGATGCAGGAACGCGCCGCCCGCACCCCGGAGGCGGAGCGGGCGCTCGCCTCCTACGACCGGCGGATGGAGCTGTTGCAGGCGCAGCTGGAGATGATCACCGCGCGCAAGACCGATGCGGAAACCGCCTGGCGGCTGGAACAGGAAAACCGTTCCGAACATTTCTCGATGCTGGAACGCGCCATCGTGCCGGAACTGCCGGTCGGCGGCGGCGGGCGCAAGATCGCGCTGGCGGGCACCATCGCCAGCCTGATCGCGGCCATCGGCCTGGCCTTCCTGCTCGACCTGTTCAACCCGGTGCTGCGCTCGGCGGCGCAGATGGAGCGGGAGCTGGGCATCCGCCCGGTCATCACCTTGCCGGAACTGCCGATGCGCCGGCGGCGGCGCGGGTTCTGGCGCGGCCGGCGCCGCGGCAACGCCTGAGCCGGAAAACGGCGAAGCCCCGCCATGCGGCGGGGCCTCTTGTCCGCGATACGTCGCTGGATCAGCAGCCGGTGCCGTTCAACACCACCCCCACCGTCCGGGCAAGGATGCGCATGTCGGTCGCCAGCGACAGATCGCGCTCGTAGCTGGCGTCGAACTCCGCCCGCGCCTCGAAGCTGGTGCGGTTGCGCCCGGCGGTCTGCCAGAAGCCGGTGATGCCGGGGCGCAGCGCGTAATAGGCCATGCCGGGATAGAGCGCCTGCTGGTTCAGCATCATCGGGCGCGGACCGACCAGGCTCATGTCGCCCACCAGCACGTTCCAGAGCTGCGGCAGCTCATCGAGCGAGCTCTTGCGCAGGAAGCGGCCCAGCGGCGTGACGCGCGGGTCGTTCTTCAGCTTCTGCGTCTCGTCCCATTCGGCGCGGGCGGCCGGGTTGTCGGCCAGATACTGCGCCATACGGTCGTCGGCGTCGCTGACCATCGAGCGCAGCTTCCACATGCGGAAGGCCCGGCCATGACGGCCGACGCGCTGCTGGGTGTAGAACGGCCTGCCGCCATCGCGCGACACCGCCAGCGCCAGCGCCGCCACCACCGGCACCACGATGGGCGCGGCCAGCAGGATCGCGGTCACATCCATCGCGCGCTTGAGAAAGCCGCGATAGAGACCCTTGCGGCGCAAGGGCGGCTCTGCCAGCCGGACCGGCGCGACGGAGCCGAATTCGACACGATCAAGCGCAACCGGGCCTGCGCCACGAAAGCGGGGATAGCTGATGGTCATTGTATATCACCCGCGAACAGTATTTGCTGAATCCGGCCCGGAAATCTTTGAAAAACCGCGAAAAATCGCGGCACACCACCGGCTGGTCCCATCTGGCTTGCTGAACATCGCGCACACTCGGAAGTTACGCCCCCAAGGTCATTTTACCGTTTCCCGAGGGGCCTTGGCGACTGCCCCGGGTGAAATTAAGCTTCCGTTAACCTCGATTTGAGGGGGAAAATTTGCCGCAGTCTCTCCTCGAAAATGCCACATTCGGGAAAGGCGCAACCCATGGTTGATCCGCTTACGATAGGTCAATCCCGGCCGCCCGAAGTGATTCGATCCTCCGCGACGCGAAGCCGCCGGACCCGGCCGCCTCCCCGAACGGAAAAAGCCGTCGCGCGGGGCGACGGCATTGTTTCCGCTCTGCGATGAATGACGGAGACCGGCTCAATGCGCCGGTTCGGTCCGGTGCAGCATGGCCCGCGGCTCGCCCTTCAGCCCGATCAGCGTGATCGCGGCGATCAGGGCGGCCACCCCGGCGATGCCGGAGAAGGAATAGGCCAGCAGCGACAGCAGGACCGATTCCCAGAGCAGATAGCTCGACACCGCGCCGAGCAGCCCGGCGAAGATCCCCGTCGCAAGCACACCGATCACCATCCGCTCCTCCGCCATCCGTCGGTCCGTTTCCCGATTGGTGGCGGCGGAATGCGGCGAAAAGACGGCAGGGATCGCGCGCTTTGGCGGCAGGCGGCGAAATCCGCTCAGAGCCCCAGCAGCGCCGCGTTCCAGCGCAGCGCGGCCAGGATCAGCAGCACCGCCACCCCGGAGAACACCGCGTCATGCAGCCCGTCCCAGACCCGGTGGCGCCGCGCCAGCCAGACGATCAGCGGATGCACCGCCACCAGCGCGCAGAACTGCGCCAGCAGCGCGCCGTAAAGCCCGCCCTGCGTCACCCCGAGGACGAAGGCGCCGCTCTGCACCGCCGCGCGCAGCGCCATGATCACGAAGAACATCCGCGAATCGCCATCGGCCAGCGCCGACTGGTCGTAGGTCATGCCGATCACCAGCGGCAGCTGCACGCAGGCGACCAGCACCGTCACCGCCCCGGCCTGCGCATAGCGGTCGTCATAGAGCAGATGCACCAGCGGCCCCCCGAAGAAGGCGAAGACCGCGAGCAGCGCGAAGAGGATCGCGCTCAGCCCGAAGCGCATCCGCCGCAACCGCCGGAAATTCCCGGCCGAGGCGGCGGGCGGATGGTTGCGGTAAAGCGGGATCAGCACCCGCCCCGTCACCGCCTGCCCCAAGAGCACCGGCGCCGAGGCGAGGAAATAGCCGATATTGTAGATCCCCAGCTGGTCGAGCGGCAGGAACATGCCGAGGATCGCCTTGTCGCCCTGCCACATCAGGAAGCCGCAGGCGGTCGACAGGAAAATCCACTTGCCGAAATGCACGAGCTCCCGCCCGCTCTCGGCGTCCCAGCGCAGCCGGTTGCGATGGCCGGGCAGGTAGAGATGGGCCAGCACCAGCTTGGCCACCGCGCTCACCACCGTGCCGAGCGCCAGCGCCATCACCGATTGCGTCGCCAGCGCCAGCAGGACCATCGCCAGCGTCCCCGCGACCTGCGCCGCGAGGTCGAGCACGATCACCCGCCCGAGCAGCAGATGCCGGTTGGCGCTGTCGATCCGCGTCGGGTTGAAGCCGCCGATCATCAGCATGAGGCCGGAGACCGGCATCAGATGGAGCAGGTCCGGCGCGGCGTAGAACCGCGCGGCGGGCCAGGCCAGGACGCAGATCGCGAGCCACAGCAGCACGCCGCGCCCCACCTGCAACGTCCAGGCGGTATCGAGGAAATCGGGCTCGTCGCCGCGCGGGCTGCGCGCGATGGCCGGGGCGATCCCCATGTCCGAGAACATGCCCAGCCCGACGATGAAGACCGAGACCAGCGCCATCAGCCCGAAAGCCTCCGGGAACAGCAGCCGCGTCAGGATCAGGTTCGAGCCGAGCCGCAGCACCTGCGCCGCGAGATAGCCCGCCGCGGTGGCGGCCGACCCGCTCAGGGCGCGGGCGAACAGGCTGGGACGGGCGGCGTCGCTGGACATCGCGCGAACCTAGGTCCGCCCCCCTGCGAGGTCAATCCTGCCTTTCTTCGGCCACATGCTTCTGGCACCACCGGGGGGCACCGCCGCAACCGGACCCGGACCCCGTGAAGATCGCCTATCTCGTCAACACCTATCCGCGCGCCTCGCACACCTTCATCCGGCGCGAGATCCACGCGCTGGAACGGCAGGGCTTCGCCGTGCACCGCTTCGCCATGCGCTCCGACCGCGCCCGCCTGACCGACCCGGAGGACAAGGCCGAGGACCAGCGCACCGAGCATGTGCTGGAGAAGGGGCGGCTGGAGCTGCTCGCCGCCCTGCTGCGCTGCTGCGCGGCGCGGCCGCTGGCGGCGCTGCGGGCCGCCGGGATGGCCTGGCGCCTGGGCGGACGGGCCGGGCAGCGGCTGCGCCATCTCGTCTACCTGGCCGAGGCCGCCTGCGTGGCCACGCGCTGCCGCGCTTTGGGCATCCGGCACCTGCACGCGCATTTCGGCACCAATCCGGCCACCGTGGCGCTGCTCTGCCGGATCCTCGGCGGCCCGGCCTGGTCCTTCACCATCCACGGCCCCGAGGAATTCGACGCGCCGCGCAGCCTGTCGCTGGACGAGAAGCTGCGCCGCGCGGCCTTCGCCGTGGCGATCTCCTCCTATGGCCGCAGCCAGATCTGCCGCTGGACGGCGGCCGAGGACTGGGGCCGGATCAAGGTCGTGCATTGCGGCGTCGAACCCGGGCATTTCCCCGCCCCCGCGCCGCTGCCCGAAAAGCTGCGGCTGGTCGCCATCGGCCGGTTCTCCGAACAGAAGGGCTTTCCGCTGCTGATCGAGGCGGTGGCGCAGGCGGCGCGGGCGCATCCCGGCCTGCGCCTCACCCTGGTGGGCGACGGCGAGCTGCGCGGCGAGATCGAGGCGCGGATCGAGGAGCTGACCCTGCGCCGCCACATCACGCTCGCCGGCTGGCTCACCGAGGCCGGGGTGCGCGCCGAACTCGGCGCGGCGCAGGCGCTGATCCTGCCCTCCTTCGCCGAAGGGCTGCCGATGGTGGTGATGGAGGCGATGGCCGCCGGCCGGCCGGTGATCGCCACCGCCATCGCCGGCCTGCCGGAACTGGTGACGCCGGAAACCGGCTGGCTGGTCCCCGCCGGCGATGCCGAGGCGCTGGCCGGGGCGATCTCCACCCTCGCCGCCACCCCGCCGGAACGGCTGGCGGAGATGGGCCGCGCCGCCCGCGCCCGGGTCTTCGCCCGGCACGACGTGGACCGCGAGGCCGCGAAACTCGCCCTGCTGATCCGCAAGGCGGCCGAGGGCTGAGGCCCCCCGCCGCGCGCCTGGCCCCTCCTCGCGAAGAAGGGGGCTTTCCGCCCCCTCTTGAGCCTGCGGCTCAATTCACCCCCGAGGATATTTTC
>JBDHSR010000164.1:0-7497 GCA_039808305.1 Gemmobacter sp.
TGTTCCAGGTGGCGAGCGTGAATGTCATGGCGGTCTCCCTCGCCCTCTGTCTAGGCCGGATCGGCAATCGCCACAATTGGGGATCGCCCCTCAGGCTGGCCTGCCGCGATCCGGCGCAGATCGGGCACCATTTGCCGAGCTGAAACTCTCCCCCGTGTGTGCCCTTTCCTCGCCCGGAACAAGGCGCGCAGCGCCGCCGGGCAGCGCCCGACCGCCCCCTCGGGCGGGCGCTTCGGTGACGTAAGCGCGGGGATTGGAGTTAGGCGGTGCCCAGCCATAAAGCGGCGACCACAGTCGGAGTTGCGCCCACCCGGCGGTCAGGCGCTGCCCTCCGTGGTGAGGGGCGGCATTCGCGAAAGGTGGCTCCGCAAAGTGCGCGCGGGCCTCGGGAAAATCCGGCCCGGGCCGCGAGGCCGGTTACTGGATGGTATAGGTGCCGGCGTCGCAGATATTGCTGCTGTCCTCCAGCACGTCGCCATCCGCGAAGACCATGCGCAGGTCGTAGTCGCAGCCCTGCGCGCCGGAGATCGTCACCTGGCCGCTGTTGCCGGCCGCCAGCGCGCCGCCGGACAGGATGTTCTCTTCCCAGGAATCCACCCCGACGGGCGAGGCATAGAATTCCGTCAGATCCGCGCCGCTCAGATTGGCCAGCGTGAAGGTGAGATCCTCGGCCAGAAGCGGCAGCGGCGCCGCGGCAAGGGCGAAAGCAAGGACAGAAGCCACCCGGAACGACATCGCATCTCCTCTGGAGTCACAGGGCATCACCGGAAATGTAGGAAGGTCGGGCGCGGAATCCAACATCTTCCGCAAAAAAGGAAGGCCGGGCGCGTAGGCCCGGCCAGTCAACCAACAGGGAGAGGGTGGCGCGATCCCCCTCAAGGGGGCGTCGCGCACATCTTGAAGTTGTATCACGGATCGGATGAGAAAAAAAGGCCGGGCGCGAAGCCCGGCCAGTCCAACAGGGAGGATGCCGCGTCATGACCCCGGCGCGGCGAGGGGAACCCTTCGGGGGCGAACCGTCCCCATGTCTGCCCATATAATACCCGATATGGACAACAATAAGGCCCGGAATATTAAATTTTCCCTGAAGCGGGCGGATTTACGCCACCAGGCGATAGCCGCCGGATTCCGTCACCAACAGCCGCGCATTCGAGGGATCGGGCTCGATCTTCTGGCGCAGCCGGTAGATATGGGTCTCCAGCGTATGGGTGGTCACCCCGGCATTGTAGCCCCAGACCTCATGCAGCAGCACATCGCGCGCCACAACCCCTTGTTGTGCGCGATAAAGATACTTCAGGATATTGGTTTCCTTCTCGGTCAGCCGGATCTTGCGTTCCTTGTCGTCGATCAGCATCTTCTGCGCCGGCTTGAAGGTATAGGGGCCGAGCTGGAACACCGCGTCCTCGGATTGCTCGTGCTGGCGCAGTTGCGCACGGATGCGCGCCAGCAACACCGGGAACTTGAACGGCTTGGTGATGTAGTCGTTCGCCCCCGATTCGAGGCCGAGGATGGTATCGGCATCCGAATCATGGCCGGTGAGCATCAGGATCGGGCATTTCACCCCGGCCTTGCGCATCCGCCGGCACAGCTCGCGCCCGTCGGTATCCGGCAGGCCCACGTCGAGGATCACCAGATCGTGCCCGCCGGCCTTCGCCCTCTCCATGCCTTCGAGCCCGGTCGAGGCTTCGAACACGTCGAAATCCTCGGTCATCACCAGTTGCTCGCTCAGCGCCTCGCGCAGATCGTCGTCGTCGTCGACCAGCAGGATTTTCCGCAGCGTCGCCATGGGGATCTCCTTGTTTCCTGCCCAACAGATGCGGGCGATACACGGCCCCGGCAAGAATTGCTGCAACCGGCTCACGGCCTCGTGTCGGTTTGCCGGGAAATGTTTCACTTTCCGGCGTCTGCCGTTACACAAGGGGGCGAAAGGAACCGTCATGAGCCTTGCCCCGAGCATCCTGGAACGCCTCGCCCGCGCCCGCAGCGACCTGCGCATGGGCGTGCCCGTGGTGCTGACCGACGGGCGCGCGGCCGCGCTGGCGGCGGCGGTGGAGACGCTGACCCCGGCGCGGCTGGCGGCTTTGCGCGCCGAAGGGGGGCCGGAGCTGGCGCTGACGGCGCGGCGGGCGGCGACGCTGAAGGCGCGGGCCTATGACGGCGATCTGGTGCGGATGGAGCTGCCGGATAGCGCCGGGCTCGACTGGCTCTCGGCCATGGCCGATCCGGCGGACGACCTGCGGGTGCCGATGAAGGGGCCGTTCCATGAATTGCGCGTGGGCGAGCCGGCGCTGCACCGGGCGGCGATCGGGTTGGCCAAGGCGGCACATCTGCTGCCCGCCGCGCTGCTGGTGCGGGTGGCGGATGGTCCGGCGCTGGCGGCGGCGATGGGGCTGACGCTGATCGACATCGGCGCGGCCGCGCCCGAGATCGCCCGCGCGGCGGCGCTGGCCGAGGTGGTCTCGGCCCGGCTGCCGATGCAGGCCGCTTCCGCCGGCCGGCTGCATATCTTCCGCCCCGAGGATGGCGGCGAGGAGCATTACGCGGTGGAGATCGGCCAGCCCGACCGCGCCGCCCCGGTTCTGGCGCGGCTGCATTCGGCCTGTTTCACCGGCGACGTGCTGGGCAGCCTGAAATGCGATTGCGGCCCGCAACTGCGCGCGGCGCTGGCGCAGATGGGGGCGGAGGGCGCCGGGGTGCTGCTCTATCTCAACCAGGAGGGGCGCGGGATCGGGCTGGCCAACAAGATGCGGGCCTATTCGCTTCAGGATCAGGGTTTCGACACGGTGGAGGCCAATCACCGCCTCGGCTTCGAGGATGACGAGCGGGATTTCCGGCTGGGCGCGGGGATCTTGAAGGCGATGGGCTTCGGCGCGGTGCGGCTCTTGACCAACAATCCGCGCAAGATCGCCATGATGGAGGGGCAGGGTATCCGGGTGACGGAACGGGTGCCGCTGAAGGTGGGGCAGACCGCCGAGAATGCCGGGTATCTGGCGACCAAGGCGGCGAAGTCGGGGCATTTGCTTTAAGGCCTGGGGCGGGGAGGCCGCCTGATATGCCGCACGGAAATCGACCCGGCATCAGCCACGACAAGAGCATCGGGCTTATCGCCAACACCGCATACCCCGCACCGTGTGAGCTCTTCCCCCCGCCCGGAACAAAGGCGCGAAGCGCCGCCGGGCAGCGCCCGACCGCCCCCTCGGGCGGGCGCTTCGGTAACACCTACGCGATGATCCGAGTTAGGCGGAGCGGAGCCATAAAGTGCAGACCACCATTGTCGCAGCGTCCACCCGGCGGTCGGGCGCTGCCCTCCGTCGCGCGGGGGGCCGGTGAGGTGAAGGGGTACCGTGCCGTCTACCCGGCAGGCCGGGCCGGCACCGGCTCAGACCTTCGCCGCCCGCGCCCCGAAGATGGCGGAGCCGACGCGGATATGGGTGGCGCCGGCGGCGATGGCGGCCTCGAAATCGCCGCTCATGCCCATGGAAAGACCCATGAGCCCGTTGCGGGCGGCCAGTGCGGCGAGGCGGACGAAATGCGGGCGGCTGTCCTCGTCCTCGGGCGGAATGCACATCAGGCCCTCGACCGGCAGATCCATCCCCCGGCAGGCGGTCAGGAAATCGTCCACCGCCTCGGGCAGCACCCCGGCCTTCTGCGGCTCGGCCCCGGTATTGACCTGCACGAAAAGCCGGGGGCAACGGCCCTGCGCCTGCGCCAGCCGCGCCAGCTTCTCGGTCAGCGAGGGCCGGTCGAGCGTATGGATCGCGTCGAACAGGTCGAAAGCGGCCTTCGCCTTGTTGGTCTGCAAGGGGCCGATCATGTGAAGCTCGGTGCCGGGCCAGCGCGCCCGCAGGTCGGGCCATTTGCCCGCCGCCTCCTGCACGTAATTCTCGCCGAACACCCGCTGACCCTCGTCCAGCGCGGCGATCACCTGGTCGATCGGCTGGATCTTCGACACCGCGATCAGCACCACCGAACCCGGAGCGCGCCCCGCCGCCTGTTCCGCCGCCGCGATCCGCGCCTTGATCTCTGCCAGTGCCATGCCCGCCTCCTTCTGCCGGGGCAGAAGGCCACAAGCCGGACGGAAAGGAAAGCCCCGGCACAAAAGGAAAAGGGCGGGGAAATCCCCGCCCTTTCCAGACTGGCTGATCGTGAGATCAGAAGTCGAAGCGAACGCCGAGGTCGGCACCCAGGTCGCCGTTGTAGTCCGACTGGACCGAGCCCGAGAGGCGAGCGCCGCCCAGATCGTAGTCGGCGCCGAGGCCGAACGCGGTGTCCGCGCCAGCGCCATCGGTGTCGGCCACATAGGCGCGAACGGTGGTGGCGCCCATGGTGTAGTTGCCGTACAGGGTGATGATACGGTCAGCCGAACCGTCGGCGTCGTAGTCCCAGCCGTCTTCCTTGATGTAGTTCAGGCCGACATTCGCCACGTCGCTGATCGCATAGGCAGCACCGATGAAGGCGCCGTCATTGCCGTCAACGCCAGCGCCGTTCTGGTAGGCGGCCAGCGAGACCGAGAACGGGCCCGAAGCGTAGTCGAGCGAGACCGAGGTCTCTTCGTTCTGGCCAGCGCCCAGGGTGGTGTACTGGTCCGGGGTGATGTACGACAGACGGCCGGTGAACGAACCCATCGAGTACGAGGCGAAGATGCCCATGTAGCTCGGGTTGGTCACGTTGCCCGGGTTGCCATACCAGAAGAAGGTGCCCATCGGATCACCGTAGGAGGTGTCCATGAAGCCCATTTCCGACGCGTAGATCAGGCCGGCGGAGTCGAACGCGTTGTTCACGTTGCCGACTTCCATGCGGAAGCCTTCGTACGAAGCGAACAGCAGGGCCGACTGGACCAGGTTGGCGGTCTGGCCGGAGGTGTGCTGGAGGCGCATACGGCCGCCGAAGGTCACGCCGGTGTCGGTTTCGGTGGTGGCGTCGATGTTCAGGCGCAGGCGGGTGTGGATGGTGGTCTCATTCACGCCCGGGGTGTTGTTCTCTTGGTAAACCAGACCGAAACGGCCGTAGCCGGAGATCGAGACGCCGGTTTCAGCGGCAGCCACGGTGGCGGTCGAAGCCAGCAGCGTGGTCGCGAGCAGGATCTTTTTCATCGTTTTCCCTCGTTGACTCTAAGGTGCGGCCCAACTCAGGGGAATCCGAATTGGGTATGGTGACTATTTCGGGCGACGGGCCGGGAAATGCAATCGCCTCGGGCGGGCCGCGGGCATTCCCGGCAGCTATGGTGCAGCAAAGCCACAGTGCCCCGCGCGGCGCCCGGCCGGTCCGGTCCGCGGGCGCGCGCCGCCCGCACGGGAAAAGCCTTGTTCCACTCCGGCCGCTCGGCTAGACAGCAACCAAGTTGACCGGGAGAACCGCATGTCCTTGCCGAGCCTCGCGCGCCTTACGCTGACTGGCAGCCTGCTTCTGGCCCTCGGGGCCTGCGGCGGCATCGGAAGCGGCGATTCCGGGCTGTTCGGCCGCCGCGCCGCCGCCCCGGCGCAGGCCGAGGCGCTGCCAGAGGCGCCGGGCGCCCCGGTGCGGCAGCAGACCGGCAGCCTCGCCGCGACGCGCGAGATCGCCGATGCCGGACGCCAGAAGAAGATCTGGGAACTGTTCGGCGGCGGCTCCGATCCGAATACCACGGTCGAGGTGAACCGCTATCTCTGGCAGGCCTCGCTCGACGTGCTGAACTTCCTGCCGATCGAGACGGTGGACCCGTTCTCGGGGGTGATCGTCACCGGCTACGGCACGCCGCCCGGCGGCGGGCGGGCCTATCGCGCGACGATCTATGTCAGCGATCCGGCGCTGGATGCGCGTTCGCTCAAGGTGTCGTTGCAGGGGCGCGGCGGGGCCGCCGTCTCGCCCGAGACGCAGCGGGCGGTGGAGGATGCGATTCTCACCCGCGCCCGGGCGCTGCGGGTGCGCGACAGCCAGCTCTAGGCAGGGGGCTTCGCCCCCGTCGCCCAAGGGCGACTCCCCCAGGGTATTTGGGCCAGGAGGAAGCGGCATGGGCTGGACCTTCCGGCCCCGTCCGGTGTAATTCCGCGCGGCAATCCCGTGGAATGAGGCAAGCATGTCGCGCTACGAACCCGCCCAGATCGAGGCGAAATGGCAGGAGGCCTGGGAGAAGGCCGGGGTCTTCACCGCGACGCGCGATGCGGCCAAGCCGAAATACTATGTGCTGGAGATGTTCCCCTATCCGTCGGGGCGCATCCATATGGGCCATGTGCGCAACTACACGATGGGCGACGTGGTGGCGCGCTACAAGTCGAGCTGCGGGTTTTCGGTGCTGCATCCGATGGGCTGGGACGCCTTCGGGATGCCGGCCGAGAACGCGGCGATGGAGCGGGGCGGCCATCCGAAGGACTGGACCTACGGCAATATCGCCGACATGCGGGCGCAGATGAAGCCGCTCGGCCTCAGCATCGACTGGAGCCGCGAATTCGCCACCTGCGACCCGGAATATTACGGCCAGCAGCAGGCGATGTTCCTCGACATGATGGAAAAGGGCCTGGTCTACCGCAAGGCGGCGGTGGTGAACTGGGACCCGGTCGACATGACCGTTCTGGCCAACGAGCAGGTGATCGACGGCAAGGGCTGGCGCTCGGGCGCCCCGGTGGAGCGGCGCGAACTCACGCAATGGTTCTTCCGCATCTCGGACTATGCGGGCGACCTGCTGGAGGCGCTGGACGGGCTGAAGGACTGGCCCGAGAAGGTGCGGCTGATGCAGGCCAACTGGATCGGCAAGTCGCGCGGGCTGCAATTCGCCTTCGAAACCGTGGGCGCGCCCGAGGGATTCGAGCGGCTGGAGGTCTATACGACCCGGCCCGACACGCTGATGGGCGCCTCCTTCGCCGGGATCTCGCCCGACCATCCGCTCGCCAAGGCGCTGGAGGCGGGCAATCCGCAACTCGCCGCCTTCGTGGCGGAATGCCGCCGCACCGGCACCTCGGAAGAGGCGTTGCAGACCGCCGAGAAGCTGGGCCTCGATACCGGCATCCGCGTGAAGCACCCGCTGGACCCCAGCCGGGAATTGCCGGTCTGGATCGCCAATTTCATCCTGATGGATTACGGCACCGGCGCCATCTTCGGCTGCCCGGCGCATGACCAGCGCGATTTCGAATTCGCCAGCAAATACGGCCTGCCGATCCCGCCGGTCTTCGTCGCCGAAGGCGCGGAGGAGGCGCCGCTGGCCGAGGCCTTCGTGCCGATGAAGTCCGAGCGTGTGCGCTATGTGCGCGGCATCACCGGCGACAAGGCGATGACCGGCGACGAGGGCGTGGCCGAGGCCATCGCGCTGGCCGAGGCGAAGGGCTTCGGGCAGGGCGTGACCAAGTTCCGTCTGCGCGACTGGGGGATTTCCCGCCAGCGCTATTGGGGCTGCCCGATTCCGGTGGTGCATTGCGCCGCCTGCGGCGTAGTGCCCGAGAAGAAGGAGAACCTGCCGGTCGAGCTGCCCTATGACGTGAGCTTCGACAAGCCCGGCAATCCGCTCGACCGCCACCCGACCTGGCG
>JBDHSR010000165.1:0-7441 GCA_039808305.1 Gemmobacter sp.
GACGGCGACGACGAGGAATGCAACGGCGGCGACCCGATGTTCTCGCCCACCCAGCGCATCTGGGGCTACGAGACCAATGACGGCTCCTTCAGCCAGTTCACCAAGGTGCAGGCCCAGCAGCTCATGCCGCGCCCGCGCCACCTGAGCTGGGAGGAATCGGCCTGCTACACGCTGACGCTGGCCACCGCCTACCGGATGCTGTTCGGCCACGCGCCGCATGACCTGAAGCCGGGCCAGAACGTGCTGGTCTGGGGCGCCTCGGGCGGGCTTGGCTCCTATGCCATCCAGCTCGCCAATACCGCCGGCGCCAACGCCATCGGCGTCATCAGCGACGAGACCAAGCGCGACTTCGTGATGAGCCTCGGCGCCAAGGGCGTCATCAACCGCAACGATTTCAAGTGCTGGGGCCAGCTCCCCAAGGTCAACAGCGAGGAATACAACACCTGGCTGAAAGAGGCCCGCAAGTTCGGCAAGGCGATCTGGGACATCACCGGCAAGGGCGTCAGCGTCGACATGGTGTTCGAGCATCCCGGCGAGGCCACCTTCCCGGTCTCCAGCCTGGTCTGCAAGAAGGGCGGCATGGTGGTGATCTGCGCCGGCACCTCCGGCTTCAACTGCACCTTCGACGTGCGCTACATGTGGATGCATCAGAAGCGCCTGCAAGGCTCGCATTTCGCCCATCTCAAACAGGCGAGCGCCGCCAACAAGCTGATGTGCGAGCGCCGGCTCGATCCCTGCATGTCCGAGGTCTTCCCCTGGGCCGAGATCCCGCGCGCCCATACGCTGATGTGGAAGAACCAGCACAAGCCGGGCAACATGGCGGTGCTGGTGCAGGCGCCGCGCACCGGGCTGCGCACCTTCGAGGACACGCTGGAGGCCAGCCGCGAAGGCTGATCCCGCGCCGTTCCCGCGACCGGCACGGCCGCCTCCGCCTCGCGGAGCGCGGCCGTTTCCATTCCTCCCGACTCTTCTGCCTTGCTTCTTGTGAAAATACTCACGCGGACCGCCCGCCGTCCCGCGCCGCCGCCGCAGGGACGCGGCATATTCCCGCCGCCCGCCGCGGTTCTGGTGACGATCTATTGACCACTCCGCCAATATTGTCACGGTGGAACCAGGGATCGTCCCTGATTCATGGACAATCCGGGACGCTGGAGGCCCCATGCCTGACGATTGGATTCTCGATGTCCTCGCCGATCTCCGGAGTTTCGCGCTGAGAAACGGCCTGCCGGCGCTGGCGGCGCAGATGGAGGCCGCAAGCCATGTCGCGCGGAGCGAGATCGCCGCGCGCGGCGAGGCGCGCGAGGCGGGGGCGGGGCGGCCGCTGGTCTCGCGCCCGAACTGAGCGCGCGCCAGCCTCGCCCTCTCGCCTTCGCCGGAGCGCTGGTCTATGGTCCGCGCCATGCAGAGCCCCGCCCTCAATTTCTCCGAAGACCAGGCCGAGGCCTGGGACCGCGTGGCCGACCAGTTGCGCGGCATGGGGATCGACCTGCACGAGGGCACGCTGGTGCCGCCCGCCGAGGGCAAGAGCACCGTGCTCGCCGTGATGGGCAAGGCCGGATCGGGCAAGACGCTGCTGCTCGCCTCGCTCTACAAGGCGATGGCGGCGGCGGGGGTGGAGATCGTCTCGGGCGATTACGAGGGCAAGAAACGCAAGGACCGCCGCACCCTGGCGATTCTGGCGCCGACCAACAAGGCGGCCTCGGTGCTCCGGATGCGCGGCGTGCCCGCGACCACCATCCACCGCATCCTCTATACCCCGGTCTACGACCCGCAATACGAGCGCATCGCCGACTGGCTGACCGGCAACGGCCCGCGCCCCGAGGTCGAGGGGCTGACGGAACAGGCGCTGGACCGGGCGAAGGCGTTCTACGACCAGAACGCCTCGATCCCCGGCGCGCTGGCGGCGGCGGGCCTGCGCGGCTCGGATTTCATCAAGGGCTGGAAGCGGCGGGAAGAGCCGCTGGACGTGGGCTTCATCGACGAAAGCTCGATGCTCGACGACCGGCAGTTCGACGACCTGCGCGAGATCTTCCCGGCGCTGGTGCTGTTCGGCGATCCGGCGCAGCTCGCCCCGGTGGGGCAGAGCGGCCAGATGGTGTTCGAGAAGCTGGGCGAGGCGCGGCAGCTCCAGCTTTCGCGCATCCACCGGCAGGTGGAGGGCAACCCGATCCTCGATCTCGCCCATGCGCTGGCCGACCCCGATCTCGGCTTCGAGGAGTTCGAGCGGATGGTGGAGCGCGCCGCCCGCAGCGACGACCGGGTGGTGCTGGCCGAACGGGTGAACAGCGACCTGATGGCGCGCAGCCCCGTCCTCGTCTGGCGCAACGCGACGCGCATCCGCCTGATCACCGCCTTCCGCGCCGCCCATGGCGCGCCCGACGACGCGCTGCTGCCCGGCGAGCCGCTGATCTGCGACGGGATCGAACTGCCGCTCAAGCACCGCAAGAAACGCATCGACCTCGAGGCGCGCGGCCTCATCAAGGGCGCGCAGGTGATCTATCTCGGCCCCGGCAGCCGTCCGGGTTTCGCCCGCCTGCATGTGATCGGCGCCGAGGAGCCGCAGCTTTCCGCCGCCTCGATCATCAAGATCGAGAAGCCGGACGAGGAGGAGCCGTTCATCCCGCAGGCCGCCACCATGGGCGCGGCCTTCCTGCATGGCGCGGCGGTGACCATCCACAAGGCGCAGGGCTCGCAATGGCCCGAGGTGCAGGTCTTCGCCCCCGATCTCTGGGCCGCCGCGCAGGCCGGGCGGTCGGAGGCGGGGGTGCCGCTCTGGAAGCGCCTCGCCTATGTCGCGGTGACCCGGGCCGAGACGCGGCTGCACTGGGTGGTGCGCAACCGCCTCGCCCGGCCGCAATCCGCGCTCGGCACCGACGACCTGCCGCGCAACGCCGCGCAACTGAAGCTGGAGGGCGGCGCGTAGCGCATTCCGCCGCAGGCATTCGCCATGGTCTCCGAAGGCTTTTGCCGCGCGCCGTCCCGCGCTATGGTCGGCGGCAAAAGGAGCCTCCCATGACCTGCGTCTTCGTCCAGTTCCGCTGCACCCCCGGCCAGACCTATTCCGTCGCCACCGCGATCTACGACCGCGAGGTGGTGAGCGAGCTTTACTCGACCTCGGGCGAATACGACCTGATCGCCAAGGTCTACATCCCCGAGGGCGAGGATGTCGGCCACTACCTGAGCGAGCGTCTGTTCGACATTCCGGGCATCGTCCGCACCCTCACCACCATGACCTTCAAGGCGTTCTGAAGGCGGGTCCAGCAAGGGTCCGGTCTCAGCCGCGCTCCTCCTCGTCGGGGTCGAGCGTGGCCCAGCCGCGCGGCCGGCCGGTGGGCGGCAGGTCGTCGGCATGGCGGGCGATCCGCGCCTTGGCGATGAACATCGCGGTGACCGGCGCCGTCAGGAACAGGAACAGCGTGATCAGCAGCTCGTGCCAGCTCAGCGCGCCCTGCCGCGCCGCCTCGGCCATCGAGGCGAGCAGCACGCCGCCGACGCCGAGCGTGGTCGCCTTGGTCGGCGCATGCAGCCGCGTCATCAGATCCGGCAGTTTCAGCAGCCCGTAGCTGCCGACCAGCCCGAACAGCCCGCCCGTCACCAGCAGCGCCGCGATCAGCACATCCGCGATCATGGTTGCGCCCTCATTCGATGATGTCCCCGCGCAGCAGGAATTTCGCATAGGCGACCGAGGCGACGAAGCCGGTCATGGCGAACAGGATCGCGGCCTCGAAATAAAGCCCGCTGCCGCGCGCGAGGCCGTAGAGCACGATCAGCGCGATCGCGTTCACCACCATCGTGTCGAGCGCGAGGATCCGGTCGGGCAGGGTGGGGCCGAAGATCACCCGCCAGAGGCAGAGCATCATGCCGATCCCGAAACAGCCGGAGGCGAAGGCGAGGGCGAGCGCGATCATCCGAATATCCTTTGCAGCCGGGCCTCGTAGCGGCTCTTGATCTCGTCGCGGATCGCCCGCGGGTCGGAACAGTCGAGGCAATGGACCAGCAAGGCCCGGCCATCGGTCGAGAGGTCGGCGCTGACCGTGCCGGGCGTCATGGTGATGGTGCCGGCGAGCAGCGCCACCGCCTCGGGCCGGCGCAGGTCCAGCGGCACCGCGACCCAGCCGGGGTTGAGCCGCGCGCGCGGCTGGAACAGCACGATCCGCGCCACCGCGATATTCGACTTCACGATGTCCCACAGCACCACCGCCACGAATTCCGCCGCCGCGCGCCAGTCGCGGATGCGCGGCCGGTCCGGCCAGAACGGCGCGGTCGCCAGCGGCAGGATCACCGCGAGGATCGCGGCGAGGACGAGGCTGTTCCAAGAGATCCGGTTCACCAGCATGAGCCAGAGCAGGACCAGCAGCAGCGACAGCCCCGGATGCGGCAAGAGCCTGCGCATGGGTCACTCCTCTCCCAGCCGGTTGGCGGCGATATAGGCGGACGGATCGTGCAGCGATTGCGCCGTGGCGTCGAGCCAGAGCGTCGCCGGCCCGGCGGCGAGCGTCAGCAGGGCCAGGAGGGCGAGCAGGACGAAGGCCGGGACGAGGCGGCGCGGCGCGGGCGCCGGCCCCTGCGGCGCGGCCTTCCAGCACAGGTCGGACCCCGTGCGGGCGAAGGCCAGCAGCAGCAGGAAGGACGCGATCAGGAGGGCGGGCCAGAGAAGCGCCATCGCCTCGCCGCGCAGCGCCTGCAACACCATCAGCTTGGCCGGAAAGCCCGAGAGCGGCGGCAGGCCGACCGCGGCGACGGCGGCGGCCATCACCAGCGCCGCCGCCGGGCCGCGCGCGCCCTGCCGCGCGAGATCGGCGGTCAGGAACAGGAGCCCCCCCGCCAGCGTGGAATGGACGAGGTAGTAGAGCGCGGCCCCCGTCGCCTCCGGCGTGGCCTGCGACAGCGCGGCGAAGATCGTGCCGGTCGAGACGATGGTGGCGAAACCCGCGAGGCGCGGCAGCCCGCGCGCGCCCAGCCCGCCGAAGCCGCCCGCCAGCAGCGTCAGCGCCGCCGCGCCGCCGAGAACGGCGGTGAAGAAGCCGCCGGTCGCCGGCAGCGTCTCGGGGAAGATCAGCGTCAGGCAGCGCAGCGCGGCATAGACGCCGACCTTGGTCATCACCGCGAAGAGCGCGGCGACCGGCGCCGGCGCCTCGGCATAGGTGGCGGGCAGCCAGACATGCAGCGGCACCAGCGCCGCCTTCAGCGCGAAGACCGCGAGCAGCATCGTGCCGGCGAGCCGGATCAGCGCGAAATCGCCCTCGGGCAGCAGCGGCAGCTTCACCGCCAGATCGGCCATGTTCAGCGTGCCGGTCACCGAATAGACCGTGGCCAGCGCCAGCAGGAACAGCGTGGAGCCGACGAGGTTCACCACCACATATTGCACCCCGGCCTTCAGCCGCGCCGCGCCGCCGCCATGGATCATCAGCCCGTAGGAGGCGATCAGCAGCACCTCGAAGAACACGAAGAGGTTGAAGGCGTCGCCGGTCAGGAAGGCGCCGCCCAGCCCCATGAGCTGGAACTGCCAGAGCGCGTGGAAATGCTTTCCCCGCCCGTCTTCGCCGCTGGCGATGGCATGGGCCTGGGCGATCAGCGCGAGCAGGGCGGCGAGCGTCACCATCAGCGCCGCGAGCCGGTCGCGCACCAGCACGATCCCGAACGGGGCCGGCCAGTCGCCGAGGAAATAGGCCTCGGCCCCGGTCTCGCGCAGCAGCCCGAGGCCGGTCAGCAGCAGAAGCAGCGTGGCGGCGGTCGAGACCACCCGCGCCGCCGCCAGCCGCTCGCGCAGCGCCAGCAGGCAGAGCGCGCCGGTCAGGGCGGGCAGCAGGACGGGGACGATGATCCAGTGGCCGCTCATGCGCCGCCCCCTCGCGGGCCGTCGCCGTCCGGCCCCTCCGCCCCGGAGGCCAGATCCACCCCGTCCTCCCCGGCCGAGAAGAAGGCGCCGAGCGCCATCATCACCAGCACCGCCGTCATCCCGAAGGAGATCACGATGGCCGTCAGCACCAGCGCCTGCGGCAGCGGGTCGGTATGGCCCGGCGCGCCGTCGGACAGGATCGGCGGCAGGCCGGCCACGATCCGGCCCGAGGCGAAGATGAAGACGTTGCAGGCATAGGAGATCATGGTCAGCCCGAGGATGACCGGAAAGCTCTGCCGGCGCAGGATCAGGAAGATGCCGGTGGCGGTCAGCACGCCGATGGCGGAGGCGACGAGAAGCTCCATCAGCGCGCCTCCCCGTCGAACTGGTCTTCCATGTCGAAGGCCTCGCGGTTCACCACCTGTCCGGCGCGCAGCGCGATCCGGGTCAGCGAGGACAGCGCCAGCATCACCGCGCCCAGCACGGTGAGGAACACGCCGAGGTCGAACAGCGCGGCGGAGGCGAGCTCGATCTCCTCCAGCGGCCAGGGATGCACATGGCCATGGGCCGAGGTCATGAAGGGCCGACCGGCGAGCCAGGAGCCGATCCCGGTGGCGGCGGCGACCAGCAGCCCGGCGCCGATCAGCCCGTGATAGTCGATGCGCTGGCGCGCCTCGGTCCAGCCGAAACCGGAGGCCATGTATTGCATGACCAGCGCGATGGCGACCACCAGCCCGGCGATGAAGCCGCCGCCCGGCATGTTGTGGCCGCGCAGGAAGATGTAGATGCCGACCATCAGCGCGAGCGGCAGCATCAGCCGGGTCACCACCACCATCAGCAGCGGATGGCGGTCGCCCGCGTCCCGGGCGTTCCGCCAGCGGCCGAGCCGGGTGTCGGCCGGGCCGGGCGACAGCAGCGTCGAGGTGAGGGCGAAGATCAGCGTGGCGGCGATGCCGAGCACCGTGATCTCGCCGAAGGTGTCATAGCCGCGGAAATCCACCAGGATCACGTTCACCACATTGGTGCCGCCGCCCAGCGCCTTGGCGTTGGCGAGGTGATAGGCGGCGATGCCCGGAAAGGCGAAATCGCGCGTCATCAGCGCATAGGCCAGCGCCGCCACGGCAAGCCCGGTCGCCCCCGCCAGCAGCGCGTCGCGGGCGCGGGGCAGGCGGCGCTCGGCCCGGGTCTCCTTCGGCAGGAAGTTCAGCGCGAGCAGCATCAGCACCACCGTCACCACCTCGACCGAGATCTGGGTGAGGGCGAGGTCGGGCGCCGAGAGATAGGCGAAGCCCAGCGAGACGATGAGCCCCACCACCCCGACCAGCACCAGCGCCAGCAGCCTCTGGCGATGCCGGAGCGCGATGGCAAGGCTGGCCGCGACCAGCGCGGCCCAGGCGAGCGCCGCCACCGGCTCGACCGGCTGGAGGGCGCGTGTGCCCGGCAGATGCGGGCCGAGGCGGAAGGCCGCCCAGCCCAGGAAGAGCAGCGTGGCCAGCATCGGCCAGAGCGCGCGGCCCAGCCGGCCGCCATGCAGCGCCCGGTCGAACCCGCGCGCGGCGGCGGTCAGACCGGCCAGCAGCGCCTCGAAGATCCGTGCGGCGT
>JBDHSR010000166.1:0-7431 GCA_039808305.1 Gemmobacter sp.
CGGGTCATCTCGTCGCCGTCGAGTTCGACGACCGGGTTTGCCACCTTGATCTTGGTCATGCGCCTGGCCTTTTTCAGGTTGAGGATTCGGATGGAGGCTGCTTAGCGGAAATCCGGGGGTTTGGGAAGTGCGGTATGCCATTGCATACCAAATTCCGCCAAAGAGGAGAAAACCATGCGCCTGCCGGTCCTGACGCTGATCCTGATCGCGGGTTTCGCCGGCGCGGCCTTGGCGCAGGCGATCCCGACGCGGCACGGCATGGCGCAGGTCGAACCGGGGCTCTGGGTCGATGCCAAGGCGGGGCCGGAGCGGGTCGCCGCCATCCGCGCCACGCTGGCCGCCGCCGCGGCCGGGGTCGGCCGCGCGCTCGGCGCGACGCGGGCGGTGGAATGGCGCATCTGCACCACCCCGGCCTGCGACCGCGCGAACGGCATGGCGAATCGCGGCATGACCTATGGCGCGAGCGTCATCACCCTGAACTCGACCGCCTGGAACGACCGCGGCGCCTATATGCACGAACTCACCCATGCCACGCTGCACGCCACCCAGCCGCTCGGCGGCTTCCTCGGGCTGCGCCTGCCGCTCTGGTTCAACGAGGGCGTGGCGGTGCTGGTCTCGGGCGAGCCCGCGCGCGCGGCGGACCCTGCGGCCTGCGACCGGCCGCGCAAGGGGGAATTGCCGGAAACCGCCCGCGACTTCGCCCGCCTCGCCCCCGATCCGAAACGGGCGCTGCGGGTCTATATCCGCTCGACCTGCGCGGTGCGCGCCTGGCTCGCGCAGGGCCACAGCCTGCGCGAGGTGGTGCCGCTGCTCAAGGCCGGGCGCAAGCTGCCCTGACAGACGCCTTCGGCGGGAGGGTATTTGTATCAGGTTGAAAATGGCCTCCTCTTTCAACCTGATGAAAAATACCCCCGCCGGAGGCATCCATGGCCGGGGCCGGGCGCGCCGGTCAGTTCGGCGCGAAGAAGCCGATGGCGCGGGCGCGCGTCCAGTCCCAGAGGGCGGGCGCGCCGCGCGCGATCTTCAGGCCGACGCGGGTCTCCAGCTGTTCGAAGGTCACGCTGTAGGTGACCCAGGTGCCGCCGCCGGACATCAGGTTGGCCATGACCGGCTGCACCCGGTCGAGCGCCTTGGCGAAGCGGGCGTCGGGGGTTTCCGCCGCCTCGAACTCGTCCCAGAGCGCGCGGAGCCGCGCGCCGGTGGTGGGGGGCAGCAGGCCGAACAGGCGGGCGGCGGCGCGGGCCTCGGCCTCCTGGATCTCGGCGCTGCCATGGGCGGCGCCATTGGCGGAATGGATCGGCACGTCGCCCACGTCGATCTCGACCAGATCGTGCAGGATCAGCATGGCGATCACCCGCGCCGGATCGACCCCGGGCGCGGCCTGGTCGGCGAGGACGAGCGCGTAAAGCGCGAGGTGCCAGCTATGCTCGGCCGAGTTCTCGGGGCGCGAGCCGTCGACCAGCGTCGTCGCGCGATGGACCGATTTCAGCCGGTCGGCCTCGGCGAGGAAGGCGAGGCGGGCTTGCAGGTCGGGGCAGGGCGCGGGGGCGCGGCCCTCCAGCAGGGCGGAGGCGAGCGCGTGGATCCCGGGCCATTCGGCGCGGAAGCGGGCGGCGCGGCCGGTGGCGAGGTTGTCGCGCACCACCGCCAGATGATCGGCGAGCGGCTTGGCCGCCATCAGCACCTGGAAGATCGGCTGCGCATGGTCGAGCCGCTTGGCGAAGCGCGCCTCCGGCGTCTGCGCCGCCTCGAACTCCTGCCAGAGGGCGAGGCAGCGCGCGGTCAGGTCGGGCGGCAGCAGGTTGAACAGCCGGTGCGCGGCGGCGAGTTCCGAGGCCGCCACCGCCGGCAGGTCGTGGGGCAGGTGGATCGGGTGGTCGCCGCAGTCGATCTCCGGCAGGTCGTGCAGCAGCAGCATGGCGATGCTGCGGGCGATGTCGATCCCCGGCGCCAGATCGGCCATGACCAGCGCCCAGAGCGCCAGATGCCAGCTATGCTCCGCCACGTTCTCGGGGCGCGAGCCGTCCATCAGCACATTGGCGCGCTCCACCGATTTCAGCCGGTCGGCCTCGTTCAGGAAGTCGAACTGGGCGGTGAGCCGGTCGGTCACGGCAGCGGCCTCGTCAGCACCCGCAGCGCGAGGCCCAGCGTCACCAGCACCGCGCCGGTCCGCAAGGCGAAATCGGCCGGGGCAAGACCGCCCTCGCAGAGGCCGGGTATCAGCAGGGCGAAGGCGATGGCGGGCGCCAGCACGGCCAGCGCCGTCGCGGCCATGACGATGCCGGGCGCGATGCGGCGACCGATCGGCGCCGCGAGAAATACCGCATAGCCGAGGCAGAGCGGCAGCAGCACCGGCAGCAGCGCCGCGGGGCGTCCCGGAATGTCGAGCAGCCGGGCCATGAAGCCCGACCCGCCGAGGCCGGCGCAGGATTGTTCCCGGGCGAGAAGCGCGAAGGTCAGCAGCAGCCCCAGCCCGAAGGCCAGCCCGAGGCCGATCCGCAGCGCCCCGCGCCTGTCCTGCGGCTCAGCCCGCATTCCGCGTCTTCCGATGGGCCTCGACATGGCGGTTCAGGAAGGCGCGGGCGCGCCGCTCCGCCAGCCGCACCCGCATCGCCGTCATGAAGGCCTCCTCCATCGAGGGGGAGAGCGAGGCCAGCATCTTGCCGACTTCGAGATAGAACCGCTCGTTCTCCATCTCGTCCATCGCGGCGAGCACGTCGCGGGCGAGGGCGTCGGCCAGCTCCTCGGTGACGGCCATCTCAGCGGGTTCCTTCCCCCATCCGGCGCTTCACATAGGCCGACACGGTGTCGATCATCGGCTTCATATGGGCCTCTTCATTGGTGAAGAAGTGGTCCGCCCCCTCGACCTGCTGATGGGTGATGGTGATGCCCTTCTGCTCGTGCAGCTTGTTCACCAGCGTCAGCGTGTCCTTCGGCGGCGCGATCCGGTCGTTGGTGCCGTTGATGATGAGCCCCGAGGAGGGGCAGGGCGCGAGGAAGCTGAAATCGTAGCGCGAGGCGTCGGGCGAGACCGAGATGAAGCCGGTGATCTCGGGCCGGCGCATCAGGAGCTGCATGCCGATCCAGGCGCCGAAGCTGAAGCCCGCCACCCAGCAATGCTTGGCGTTCTGGTTCATGCTTTGCAGGTAGTCGAGCGCCGAGGCCGCGTCCGACAGCTCGCCGATGCCCTGGTCGTATTCGCCCTGCGACCGGCCGACGCCGCGGAAATTGAACCGCAGCACGGTGAAGCCCAAGTTGTAGAAGGCGTAATGCAGGTTGTAGACGACCTTGTTGTTCATCGTCCCGCCGAATTGCGGGTGGGGATGCAGCACGATGGCGATCGGGGCGTCACGATCCTTCTGCGGGTGATAACGGCCTTCCAGACGGCCCTCGGGGCCGGCAAAGATCACTTCGGGCATTTCGTCGCCTTTACCTGTATCGCCGCCCATGGAGATTGCGCAATCCGGGCGGTTGAATTAAGTCCCGTCGGCAAAGCCTTGGGGGTGGAGGTGAGTTAAGCCCCCGGCTGTGCCACGTCAATGGATTTGGGGGAGGGCGCCGATGAAACTCTCGACGAAGGGCCGCTACGCGATGGTCGCGCTGGCCGATCTGGCGCTGGCCCAGGCGGATGAACTGGTCTCGCTGGCCGAGATCTCCAAGCGGCAGGACATCTCGCTGCCCTATCTCGAACAGCTTTTCGTCAAGCTGCGCCGGGCCGGGCTGGTCGAGGCGGTGCGGGGGCCGGGCGGCGGCTACCGCCTTGCCAAGGCGCCCTCCGAGATCCGGGTCTCCGAGGTGATGGAGGCGGTGGAGGAGACGGTGAACGCCATGCATACCGGCGCCGGGGCCACCGGCGCCGTGTCGGGCAGCCGGGCGCAATCGCTCACCAACCGGCTGTGGGAGGGGCTTTCGGCGCATGTCTATGTCTTCCTGCACCAGACGCGCCTCTCGGACGTGATCCGCAACGAGATGCGGCCTTGCCCCGCCGTGCCCGCCCTGTTCCGGGTGGTCGACGAAGACTGATCCTTCTGAAAGCCAGCCAGATGCGCGAGCGCCTTTACCTTTTCGACACCACCCTGCGCGACGGCCAGCAGACGCAGGGGGTGCAGTTCTCGCTTGCCGACAAGCGGCAGATCGCGCGGGCGCTGGACGCGCTGGGGGTGGATTACATCGAGGGCGGCTGGCCCGGCGCCAACCCGACCGACAGCGACTTCTTCCGCGAGCGGCCGCAGACCCGCGCCACCTTCACCGCCTTCGGGATGACCAAGCGCGCCGGGCGCTCGGCCGCCAATGACGACGTGCTGGCGGCGGTGCTGGACGCCGACACCCCCGCCGTCTGTCTGGTGGGCAAGAGCCATGATTTCCATGTGACGACGGCGCTCGGCATCGGCCTGCCGGAGAACCTCGAAAGCATCGGCGCCTCGGTCGCGCATGTGGTGGCCAAGGGGCGCGAGGCGATGCTCGACGCCGAGCATTTCTTCGATGGCTACAAGGCCAATCCCGGCTACGC
Source organism: Gemmobacter sp. (assembly GCA_039808305.1). Classification (GTDB taxonomy): domain Bacteria; phylum Pseudomonadota; class Alphaproteobacteria; order Rhodobacterales; family Rhodobacteraceae; genus Gemmobacter. The sequence goes on from JBDHSR010000166.1 coordinate 4,511, forward strand.
GCTCGACTGCCTGCATACCGCGCTGGCCGCCGGCGCCCGCTGGATCGTGCTCTGCGACACCAATGGCGGCACCCTGCCCGAGGAGGTCGGCCGGATCACCGCCGAAGTGGTGGCGGCCGGTATCCCCGGCGACCGGCTCGGCATCCATTGCCATGACGATACCGGCAATGCTGTGGCCAATTCGCTGGCCGCCGTGCTGGCCGGCGCCCGGCAGATCCAGGGCACGCTGAACGGATTGGGCGAACGCTGCGGCAATGCCAACCTGACCACGATCATCCCGACGCTGCTGCTGAAGGAGCCCTTCGCCAGCCGGTTCGAAACCGGCATCACGGCGGAGGCGCTGGCGGGCCTCGTGAAGACCTCGCGGATGCTCGACGACATCCTGAACCGGGTGCCGCTGCGCTCCGCGCCCTATGTCGGCGCCTCGGCCTTCGCGCACAAGGCGGGGCTGCACGCCTCGGCGATCCTCAAGGACCCGACGACCTACGAACATATCGCCCCGGAACTGGTCGGCAACGAACGCCAGATCCCGATGAGCAACCAGGCCGGCCAGTCGAACCTGCGCGCCCGGCTCGCCGCCGCCGGGATCGGGATCGAGGCGGGCGACCCGCGCCTCGCCGGTATCCTCGACCTCATCAAGCTGCGCGAGGACGAGGGCTATGCCTATGACGGCGCGCAGGCCTCGTTCGAGCTGCTGGCGCGGCGCGAACTGGGCCTCTGCCCGCAATTCTTCGAGGTGAAGCGCTATCGCGTCACCGTGGAGCGGCGGAAGAACAAGTACAACCGCATGGTCAGCCTGTCCGAGGCGGTGCTGGTGGTGAAGATCGGCGAGCGCAAGGTGATGTCGGTCTCCGACAGCATGGACGAGGACGGCTCGGATCGCGGCCCGGTCAACGCGCTGTCCAAGGCGCTGGCCAAGGATCTCGGCCCCTATCAGGCCTGTATCGACGACATGAAGCTGGTCGATTTCAAGGTGCGCATCACGCAAGGTGGTACCGAGGCCGTGACCCGCGTCATCATCGACAGCGAGGACGGGCAGGGGCGGCGCTGGTCCACCGTCGGCGTCTCGCCCAATATCGTCGATGCGAGTTTCGAGGCGCTGCTGGACGCGATCGAATGGAAACTGATCCGTGACGGGGTGGTGCCGGCGGCATGAGCGAGGACGCCTGCGCCGAACTTGTGCGCCGCGCCGATCCCGAGCGTTTCGCCGCGCTGATGGCGGCGGCGCCGGCGGATCGGCCGGCGCTGGCGGTGCTTTACGCCTTCAACGCCGAACTTGCGCGCGCGCCCTGGGCCAGCGCCGAGCCGATGCTGGCCGAGATGCGGCTGCAATGGTGGCGCGACGTGATCGCGGCAGAGGCTGCGGGCCCCTCGGCCCCGCATGAGGTGGCGACGCCTCTGGGCCGGTTGATCCGCACCAAGGCCTTGCCGCTGGCGGCGCTCGACGGCATGGCGGCGGCCCGGCTCTGGGACATCTACCGCGAGCCCCATGCGGATACGGCGGCGCTCTGGGCCTATCTCGACGCGACCGGGGGGGCGCTGATGTGGCTCGCCGCCAAGGCGCTGGGGGCCGGCGCGGCGCGGGAAGGCGCGGCGCGGGCGGCGGGGCAGGCCTCGGCGCTGGCCAATTACCTGCGCGCGGCGCCGCAACTGGAAAGCCTTGGCCGCATCCCGCTGGTCGATGGCCGGCCGGAGGCCGTGGCGGCGCTGGCCGCAGAGGGCCTCGCCCGCCTTGACGCGGCGCGCGGGCAGGGCCTGCCGAACGGCGCGCTGCTCGCCGCCCATCTGGCGCGGCCGGTGCTGCGTCTGGCGGCGGCGGAGCCGGGCCGGGTGGCGGCGGGGGCGCTGACCCCGCCCGAGTTCACCCGGCGGCGGCGCCTGCTCTGGCAGGCGCTGACCGGGCGGTTCTGACCCTCCGACGTTGCGCCGGCTGCGGCGGCGGACGCCTCCGGCGGGAGTATTTTCACAAGAAGCAAGGCAGGTTCGGAGGAACCGCGATGGGCTTTGCTTCTTGCCCAAATACTCGGATCCTCAGGCCGGCAGCTTGTCCTTCAGGAAGGACAGCGCGACCTGAAGCCCGTCGGGGGCGATGCCGTGGCCGGTGCCCTTCATCACATGGGCATAGGTCTCGAAACCCGCCTCGACCAGCGCGTTGCCGGCGCGGCCCATATCCTCGAAGGGCACCATCTCGTCGGCGTCGCCATGCGCCAGCAGGACCGGCGGCTTCACCTGCGCCTCGGCGGCGAGGCGGTCGGGTTCCAGCAAGCGGCCGGAAAAGGCCACGACGCCGGCGATGGCGCGGTCGCGCCGGGGGGCGATATGCAGGCTCATCATCGAGCCCTGCGAGAAGCCGACGAGGGCGAGCGCCTCCGGCTCCAGCCCCTCCTCCGCCAGTTTCGCGTCGATGAAGGCGTTCAGCTTCTCCACCGCCGCAGCCATGCCGGCGCGCGCCGCCTCTTCGCTGGAGCCGTCGAGCCAGGGGATCGGGAACCATTGATAGCCGAAGGGATTGCCGGCGCAGGGTTCCGGCGCGTTGGGACTGAAGAACACTGTATCCGGCAGATGCGGCGCCAGCGGGTCGGCCAGCCCCAGCAGGTCGGCGCCGTCCGCGCCATAGCCATGGACGAAAATCACCATCGAGCGCGCTTGCCCCGATTGCGGCGCCTTCCTCTGCGATTGCAGCATCATCTGATCCCTTCGCGGTTCTTCTCCACCCGGTAGTAGGCCCAGAGCAGCCGGGCCGCAACCGCCCGCCACGGGCTCCAGGCGGCGGCGATCTCGCGCATCCGGCGTTCGTTCGGGCGGCTGTCGAGGCCGAGAAGCAGCCGCGCGCCCTCCTGCAAGGCGAGATCGGCATGGGCGAAGACATCGGCGCGGCCGAGGCTGAACATGGCGTAGATCTCGGCCGTCCAGCGGCCGAT